>CAZNQF010000052.1:707-10962 GCA_964575125.1 uncultured bacterium | reverse complement strand
AATCAAGTCCAACACCGCATGTTAACCATTTCTGAATATTTCTTGGATTTATAACATTTTCAACAATTCCACCCTTGCTATATTCAATTTTGGCATTCGCAATGTTGTAAGAATATATTGTATTATCAGTTGTTATATCTCTATCTCGTATATATCCTTCTAACTTTATTGTATTTTTCTCACCGTTAACTTCTAAAATTCTTTTACCTTCAATTAAAAACATACCATTTTTTGTCTTTTCAATAATGGTTGCAGAGATACGTCCCGTTAGTTGATCTTTTTGCTCGGTTCCTTCTGAACCGTCCAAAGAATTGGATATATTACTTGAGGCTCCAAACAATGGTAAATAATCAGTAAGAGAACCACCAACATCTCCCTCCATATTCATTCCTGTAGAGCTTGAACTGTTCACCTTTGATTCCCTTGATGCATTAGAAGATTCAATAATTTGAACTGTTATTAGATCTCCTATATCATGTGCCTTTATATCTGAATATATTGATGTAACTGAAAAATTAGCCGTTTGGCCAAATAAGAGTGACGTTGTTATTAATGTTAGCGTAAGATTAAGATATTTATTACTCATTTTTATTTCTCTCATTTTAATTTAATATTATTCTTATGATGTTAGACCCAACGACCTCACCATAAACCCTTTTTCCTGTTCTATCTAATAAAACCTCAGTTCTACTACCTTTAAATCCATCTTTTTTGGCAATTCCTTTTGTTGCAACAGTTAATTGTCCTGAAACCAATTCTACATTTACTCTATCACCTTTTATGATATCTGGTTTGGGTTTTAACATATGGTAGGTAAGTGGTTTATCCTTTTTAATCACTTGAGTTGAAATGGTAGAATTAAGATCTGATGCATCCAATATATACTTTTCATAGTTATTTTTAAGTAATTGAGGTTTGACTATAAACATATTCTTAATTAATTCTACGTTCCTAGGGATTGTTTCTTTAGGAAAAAAAACTGGGACCTTAACTGAGACAGTTAAAGTAACAGGATATTGCTTATGTGATTCAGAATCCTCAATCCAAATAGTTTGGTGTCCCAATCTGGTTGCATTATCTTCAATAACAGAAATATATTTGTCAAATTTAATTTCTGGTATATGAATTAATTTTATTTTCACATTTTTAGTTTCTACATTAAATCTATGTGAAAAATATTCTGAGGTAATTAATCTTAATGGTTCTATTGTATCACTATTATTAGCAACGCCTACACTTAACCATAAAAATATAACAAAACCAATTTTTCGTACTCTGATCATTTTATCGTTTTAAATTATTTGTCAATTGTAATAATTCATCTGCAGTTCTTACGGCTTTTGAATTAATTTCATAGGATCTTTGGGATACAATTAAATTGACCATTTCCTGTACAACATCAACATTAGATTTTTCTAAATATCCTTGGATACAGACACCAAATTGATCTTCTCCAGGGGTTCCATATGATGGTTCACCTGAAGCTAATGTTTGTTCAAATAAATTTCCACCAATAGCTTTTAAGCCCGCTGGATTCATAAACGTTGCAAGTTCAATCTGACCCATTTCTTCAGGCTCCACTTGCCCATCTATTAAAACGGATACCACACCATCCTGACTGATTTTAATACTTGTGACTCCTTCAGGGAAAGACATGTCAGGATAGATTTTTAACCCTGATGCCGTAACAATATTACCTTGAGAATTTATTCGAAACGCTCCATCACGGCTGTAAACAAAAGAACCGTCAGTTTGTGAAATTTGAAAAAATCCTTTTCCATTGATAGCGATATCAAGAGAATTACCTGTCTCTGTAATATTACCTTGTGAAAAGGATTTATAAGTTGAAATAGGTTTATTACCTAAACCAACTTGAATTTGCCCCGGTTTTTGCAATCCATCTTTAGCACTTGCGTCACCAGATTCTATATTATCATATAGTAGATCTTGAAACTCTACCGTACTTTTCTTATATCCGGTTGTATTTACATTCGCTAAGTTATGGGCAATTGTATCAACATTCAACTGCTGTGCAGTCATTCCCAATGCAGCGGTTCTTAATGATCTTAACATTTATTTAGTCTCCAATTTATTGTTATCTATAACGTCCAATATCATTTGCAGCTTTTCCCAATGCGTCATCAAGGGTTTTTACTGCTCTCTGTGTACTCTCAAAATTTCTGTGTAAAGAAATCATCTCAACCATTTCATTGACTGAATTAACATTTGATTCTTCCAAATTTCGTTGTGTAACTGTAAAAATCTCAGGTTCGAATGGCTCTATATTATTTTTGATTGAAAATAAATTAACTCCCTCTTTTTTTAAGTTCTTATAATCTGAAAAATCTACTAATTTTAGGGTATCAATATATTCATCATTGACAAAAATTTCCCCAAGCTTGCTTATTGAAAAATCTCCAGTTTTTGTACCATCAACTGAAACATTAATTTCTCCTCCTTGTCCCAAAACTTTAAACCCCTCTGAATTTATTAAAGTACCATCATTATTAACTGTAAAGTGTCCATCTCTCGTAAAATATTCATTACCATTCTGTTCCACAGTGAAAAAACCTCTTCCCGAAATTGCAACATCCAATGGATTACCTGTCTCCTTTAATGTTCCCTGATTGAATTCAGTAATAACATTTTTGTTATCGTGATTTGTATCAATCTCATCTAAAAGGTCCATAAACATGATATCTCGCTTATATCCTGTTGTATTAATATTTGCTAAATTATTTGACACCAAATCATTTTTAAAGGTATAAGATTCCAGTGCATGTTTGAGTTGTTCTAATTTGAGTTTCATTTATATTTTTTAATTCCTTGTCCATAGTAGTATCAATTGAAATGCCAATATCATTATTATTAATCTTGTATTTTATATAAAATCTGTATATTCTTATATTATTGTATATATAAATTATTATAAAATATATTAAAATAAATAATTCCCAAAATATTAGGAATAATAGGAACTAAAAAAGGAATAATTTTCCTTTAATTTGATTTATATTATAGTTGAGGGAGAGGAAAAAGTATTAGAATTGAAATTAAAAAATCAATTTTATGAATTATCGTTCACTTTATTGATTATATTTTTCATCTTTTTAGATTCTGACGCCAAAGCACGAAGTGTTTCTTTTATACGTTTTGTAGATAGAGTATGAATTGACAATTCTATTAATTCAGCCAATCCTATAATCGAGGAAAGTGGTTGTCGAATATCCTTTTTAAGTTTTATTGCACCTTTTCCTAAAGCTACAGAATCTTTTAAATGATTCAACTCATTATTTTTGTTTTCTAATTCTTTGACCAAATCATTAATATTTTCTTTTAAATTAATAGTTTCCTTCCTCATTAATAAATGTTCAAACATTAATGAAAGCTCTGAGGATATATCTTGAAATATTTTAATTTGTTTTTTTGAATATTTTCCTTTTTCTGTATGTCCAAGATTTACAACTCCAAACAATATTTCATCTACCCAGAGGGGAACAGTAACAAATGATTGTATTTGACCTTTTCTATATACTTGATTATTAGGCAAATTGGACAAAATAACAGGTTTTTTCTGGTTAATTGCCCATCCAGAGAATCCAACACCTCCTCCAAAATCAAATTCAGAAATTAAATTTACAATATCTTCCCCTATTTGGAATTCATGTCCTAGGGATTTATCTTTCTTATTATAGATAAATAGGGAAGCTGATTTAAATGGAACCTCTTTTTGAATTTTATTAAAAATCAGATCATATATTTTTTCAATCGAAACATTTTTTTGCATCAACATAAATATTTCTGAAAATATTTTTGTATTTTCCATAGTCATATTATCTAATCTGTATGTAAAAGTTCAATTAAATTTGCCAATTGATCCCTTTCATTATCCTGTTCAACTGGTATTCTTACAATAAAACATGTCTCATTTTTTTCCCCAGAAGTATTTAGAAAGATATCACCGCCCATCGAACTGATTATTTCATAAGAAATTGACAATCCTAAACCAGGATTGTCAGCTGTTTCTTTTGTAGTAAAAAAGGGATTAAACAATTTCTTTTCTGTCCCCTTTTTAATGCCTATTCCATTATCAATGAAATAAAGATCTATCCATTTTTGATCTATAATTTCAGTCTTTATTTTTATCAATTTTGAGTTTGAATCACCTTTTAATTCTATACTATCCCTAGCGTTAATAATTAAATTAACAAAGACTTGTTCCAATAACAGTGCATTACCAACAATAAATGGTAAATTTTCACTAAGCTCAAAAGAAATATCAATTTTTCTTTTGAGTAATTCATATTCAATCAATTTATTTGCATTTCTAAGAGATTGTGCAATGTTCACCATGCCAATACTATCATCTTCTGTTTGAATTGCAAACTGGCGGATAACTTGGATATTTTTGTTAATTTTTAAAATTAATTCTTCTATCTCTTTAAAATCTTTATTTATTAATTTTTCATTATTTTTCTCTGATTGGGTTTTCATTAACTCCAATCTCATCTCTAACGCTGTCAGGGGCTGACTAATATTATGCACAAGGCCTACTGATAATTCACCCAATGCACGAATTCTATCCCTTGAAAGCGTCAATATTTGCTGATGCTTTAATTCTTTTTCCAAAGATTTCTGGGATACTGAATTCTTTGCACTCACAATAATAAAATCATTCTCACCCTTCATATTTTCAATTACGCTAAAACTTGCGAATACAGGAGCAACCACACCCTTAAAAATCAATTGAGTATCCAAATTTTTGATATTCCCTTTGCGAATTTTATTTTCAAGAGATTCCTTATTGTTTTTTTTATCACTACTTTTTGCAAATATATCATCGATTAAACATCCTTTTAATCTTTCAAAAGAAGTTTGAAGTAAATCTAGTGCATTTTTGTTTGCATATTGTATCGTGCCCTTCGAATCTAAAATGAAAATAGCATCAGGTAGATGCTCAAGAATCATGACAGTTGTCGCATAATCTTGTGTAAGTTTTTCTTCTGTAGATTTAATAGTCATACAATTATATCAGTAATTTTATCACTAGCGTTTCTAATATTATTTTTTTTAGGGACAAAATCTAAAACTAAATGTGAATCAACTTCTCTAACCATTAATAAAATTTTATCGTTTTTATTAAATATACCATTTGATTGTGTAATTATGTTAAAACCTCTAATCCTTAACAAATATCCATTTGGATCAATCGTATCAATTATCTTCCCCTCAAGTATTTGCCCTTTTTTTAATCTGGAAAATAATTTTTCTAATCCATCTTCCTGTATATAATCTATAGTAAAATTCATTTTTAAACTAACTTTCCTTGAAATGTTTACTGAAAGGAAAAAGGAACAATAAATTTATTATTTAAATAAAAAAAACTTAGCTAGGAATAAAATCACTGATAAATAATAATATAATTTATTTTACCAGGATATCAATTGAAGTTTTCTTCTCTTCTACTAAATCTTTAGGGGAATTCTCTCCTCCCTCATGCTTATCTTCTTTTGGTTCTTGATATAATTTTTGAGATTTTATTTCTACTTTGTCTTTTTCCCTATCAGTATTGTAACCTTTTTGTCTCTTATCACGTTTCATCGGTTTATCAGAAGAATGTTCAATTTTATTAATTGTTTCGGACTGGGTTAAACCAATATTTCTTACTGAATCATCAGCCATTGAATTCTCAATTTAATTTTTGTCGTAATTCTAAATGAACCTGGCTGAGGATCTGACTGACTCTTCCTTCAGATAATTCTAAAACTGTTCCAATATCAGCAAGAGTTAAATTCTCATAATAATATAAAGCTAAAATCAGGCGTTCTCTCTCAGGTAATTCTTGAATGTGATTTTTTAACTCATCCCTTATACCATCTTCATCTAATTCTTTTTCAGGTGAAGGTTGATCCTTATCTATCATGGTATCCATTCTATTAATAACCTCACCTTCATCATTTGAATAAGATTCATCTAATGAAATGGTCAAATTTAATTGTGAAACATTCAATACTTTACTAATGTCGTCCCGTTTTATCCCAGTCTCATCTTGAATCTCATATAATGTTGGTTCTCTATCGAATACCATTGATAGTTTTTCTTTTGCAGCATTAACCTTGGTTAGTTTTTGCATTTGGTCTCTAGATAGAACGCCTGCTCTTCTTAGTGCATCTATGACCTCACCATGAATACGTCGATATGCATATGTTTTAAATGCTGTACCATTTTCTGGGTCAAACCTTTGAAGTGCATATAATAGTCCTACAACACCAAACTGATATAAATCTTCTTTTTGAAGGCTTAAATAAGAACTGACTTTTATACGACCTACAATGTGTCTTACTAATGGTAAAAATGCTCTTACAGCCTGATCTTTAATCAATTCATTCTTCGTAAGACAATATTCCCTTACAAGTGCTTCTCCATCTAATTTTTTATGTTCGTGAATCATAATTCACTAATCATTTCTTCTGATTTTTTTTCTTCTAAATTGTCTTCTTCTGATTCTACTTCATTATGTGGACTCATAATTTGAACACCCCACTTCATAAATAATCCAGAAACAAAAAAAACGAATAAAACTCCAATATATACAAATAAATTTCTAATAATTCCTTCAAATATAGATATACCTAAAGCTAAACTAATTATAAAGCTAAGCAAGGCAACCATTAACGCGATTTTATGTGGGAGTTTATCCATTTGCTGAACTAATATCAACGTTTTTATAATTCATAAACCTTTCAAAAAAACTATCTCTTTTATTTACATCAGTGAAAGGCATTTTCAATAACCTTCGTGTAATCATTTTTAGTGAGTTTACCGGAATAGAGTTAGGATAAAATAATGAAATTGGTTTTTGTTTTTGGATGGAATATTGAATAAGATTATCTTTAACAATTGAACCTCCATAAACAAGAGTGCTATTTAAAAATCTCTGTACCATTAAATTCATTTTTTTATACATAGACTCACCGTTCTCTTCAGTGTCCACCATATTAGAAACCATTACAATAGGGACATCTACATTTGTATTTCTAATTACTTTTGCCATGCCATACGAGTCCGCAATTGACGCTGGATCAGGAGTAACGACCAGAATAATTTTATCTGCTCCTACAACAAATGACATTACTGATTCATGGACTCCCGCACCTGTGTCTACAATGACAGTATCATACTCATGTTCCAATTTAGAAAATGCGTCTCCAATTTTTCTTATAACTTTATCTTCCATATTTAGCATATCTAAAACAGCGGAACCCGCAGGTAAAATATCTATACCTCCCGGACCTTTAGAGATTGCTTCCTTTATATCAACAGCACCGCTAATTACATCTGCAATGGTATGTTCAGGACGAATTCCCAACATTAAATCTATATTCCCCAAGTGAATATCTGCATCAATCAGTAATACATTTTTTTTCATTCTGGACATAAGCAAAGCAAGATTAACACTGATATTTGATTTTCCGACACCTCCTTTACCACTTGTAACAGCCAAAATCTCCGGTTGATTTGCATCAAACTTTAATGCTGAAAGCGAGAATTGTTTTAAATTATTCATTATACTATTTAACTTGGGTAATTGATATTAAATAACTCTTAATTGGAGTAGATTAGATAATTTTATTTCACTCACTATATTTTTTCTAAAATGATAATATAATATTATTTTTCTGTTCAATTTGTTAGAGTTAAAAATATTTAACATAAATTTACATACATTGTCTTACGTAACGTTTGGAAATTGAACTGAACCGATAGTATTTAAATCTGTGTCAGATGTTAACTCAGAAAATGATAGTATTGCAACATCAGGTAAAATCGGTTCTATAAAGTTTCGAACATATTTTCTTATCTGAGGAGAGACTAAAATAGCAGGCCTTCTATTATCTAAAATCATTTTCTCTACCTGTTTACCAATATTTTTAAATAAATCATTCACCTGCTCTGGAGTAAAACCTAAGTTCCGAGAACTACCTTTTCCTTCCTTAATAACTTCCATTATTTGATCTTCTAATCGAGAATCAAAAGTTGAAACTGCAATATCCGTTCTCCCGTTCTTAAAAACATTTGTTATTGTATCAGCTAAAGAGATTCTAACATATTCAGTTAACGTATCTGCATCTTTAGTAACCGCTGCATAATCAGCGAGCGTTTCAAGAATTATCACTAAATTTCTTACAGGTATTTTTTCTTTCAATAAATTTTTTAATACTTGAGTAACTGCACCTAAAGGAAGAAGATCGGGTACTAAACCATCAACCACTGCAGCATGAGTTTCTTTTAAATGATCTAACATTCTTTGAGTTTCCTGTCTGTCAAATAGTTTCCACGCACTACCCTTCAAAACTTCCATTAAATGAGTTGCAATAACTGCTGGAGGTTCTACAACGGTAAATCCTGCTGCCTCTGCACGTTCTTTTTGGTCTGAAGAAATCCAACGTGCTGGGAGTCCAAAAGTAGGTTCAGTTGTATCAACTCCTACAAGATCTATACTATCATCAGGATTCAACACTAAAAAATAATCTAACATCACTTCAGACTTGACAACCTCAACATCATGGATTTTAAAGACATACTGACTGGAACCTAATTGAATATTATCACGAATTCGAATTGGGGGGACTACAATCCCTAGTTCAATTGCCATGCTTTTTCTGATAGTTGATATTCTATCAAGCAGATTACCTCCCTGTTCAGTATCGACTAAGGGAATCAAACCATATCCAATTTCAATTTCAAATGGGTCAGGATGTAAAAATGATTCGATTTTTTCTTCTTCAATAGTTACTTCTTCTTGACAATCTTCAACACTTATATCACCCTCATGTGCTTTTGAAGCCATATATCCCACAGTAGCTAATATACCTGACATAAGTGCGAATGGAAAAAATGGCATTCCCGGCATTAGCCCAATGGTTATAATTACACCCGAACTAACCATGACAGCTCTAGGCTGTTTGGTAACCTGTGAGCCTATATCTGCAGCAAAATCAGATTCACTCGTAGCTCGTGTGACAATTATTGCTGCAGCAGTTGATATAATCAAAGCTGGAATTTGCGCAACCAGTCCATCACCAATTGTTAACAATGTATAAGTTGAGGCTGCTTCTCCAATAGCCATTCCAAGCTGAAGAGTTCCTATTGCTAAACCACCAATTATATTGATAATTGTCATTAGAATTCCAGCTACTGCGTCTCCCCGAACAAATTTACTCGCACCATCCATTGCACCGTAGAAGTCAGCTTCTTTTGAAATCATTTCTCTACGCTCTCTAGCTTGGTTATCATCAATCAATCCTGCATTGAGATCTGCATCAATAGCCATTTGTTTACCCGGCATAGCATCTAATGTAAATCTTGCAGAAACTTCTGCGATCCGAGTAGCACCTTTTGTAATAACTACAAAATTGATAATAACTAAAATCAAAAATATTACGGCACCAACTATATAATTCCCTCCTACCACAAAATTTCCAAAAGAAGCTATTATTTCTCCTGCATAGCTCTCACCCAATATTAATCTTGTTGTGGCAACATTCAAGGAAAGCCTAAATAAGGTTACAATCAAAAGCAAACCGGGGAATACAGAAAACTCAAGTGGTCTTAAAACGTACATTGCAACAAAAATAATGACCAATGCCCCTGTTATATTCATAACAAGAAAAACATCAATTATAAATGTTGGCATTGGTAATAACATTACTCCAAGAATCAACATAACAGCAATTGCAAGTAATGCGCTACTTCCTGATCCTAAAATTGAAGCAAATCTTGTTGTTTTTTTGTTAGCCATGTGCCATAGTTTGTGTTGATTGTGGATTCTGTCTCTGCGTTTGATAAACTTTCGCTAGAACCTCCGCAACCGCCTGATAAAATATAGGTGGTATCTCCATCCCAATTTCTAATGTTTGGTGCAAAGTCCGTGCCAAAGGCTTATCTTCAATAATTGGGATATTATTTTCTTTAGCTAATAATTTTATTCTTTCTGCTGTTTTTCTTTGTCCTTTTGCTACCACTTTTGGTGCATCTGATGGTTCATCAGGTGCATATTTTAATGCAACTGCAATATGAGTTGGATTTGTCACGACGACAGTTGCATTGGGAACTGCGTTCATCATACGAGTTCTGCTAATCTGTTTTTGCAGCGATTTCATCCTCCCCTTGACCTCCGGATTACCTCTCTCCTGAGTTTGCTCTTCTATAACCTCTTGTATTGTCATTTTAATATTTTTTACATAGTCATAAT
>CAZNQF010000052.1:0-582 GCA_964575125.1 uncultured bacterium | reverse complement strand
TAATATTCTTGAATGTGCCCTTTAATCACACTGTAGGCAATTATACCAATGATTGTGATCTTAAAAATTCCTTTAATCAGTTCCACAATAGATTTCGATGAAAATATCCTACCTATTCCTTTTAAAGGATTAATTTTGCTAAATTTTGGTGTTAATGCTTTTTTAGAGAACAGGAAACCTATCTGACCAAAATTACTTACCAAACCCATGACCATAATTACACCTAAAATAGGACTAATTATTTTTAAAAAATAAATGATGCCACTTCGAGAATATCCAGCCACTGTAGCTTCTGTTAAATTTATATTTGAAAGAGTCGAATAAATATTTACCATAAAAAGAGATATACCACTGAATAATTCGTTACCCATAAATTTAAGTACTAAGATTCCACCAAGCAAAACCACAACAGAATTCAAATCCATACTTTTTGCTACATTACCTTTTTCCCTTTCTTTTCTTCTCTTTTTGGGTGTCGGTGCTTCTGTCTTGCTATGCTTATCTTGACCAGGCATCTAAATTCCTGACAACTGACGAATAAGTATTCCTGTAAAATTAATGATATCTTCGTAGACTGAATCA
>CAZNQF010000051.1:0-11725 GCA_964575125.1 uncultured bacterium | reverse complement strand
GCAAATTTTAATATCACAGCAAGTGGAGAGGGTCTAGTTGGAGATTATACATCGGCTATTCAAATATCCACCAATGATGCTGAGAATTCATTGATCGAGGTTCCGGTAGCTTTGTCTGTGTATAATGCTGTGGCCTCCATAAGCACAGAAGAAATTGCTATTGGAGATATTACATTTATCGATAGCTGTAGCTTTCTACTGTCAGTTGAAAATTCAGGAATTTTTGAGCTGGTTGTGACGTCTGCGTTTGATGTTGG
The DNA here is from genome assembly GCA_964575125.1 of uncultured bacterium. GTDB lineage: Bacteria > Fidelibacterota > Marinisomatia > Marinisomatales > AB-629-J13 > AB-629-J13. The sequence continues at coordinate 11,468 of CAZNQF010000051.1, read as the reverse complement.
GAGCTCCATTTTGTCTGTTCAGCCAGATATATTGGCAGTAGCTCCCGGGGATACAGGATATTTTGAGATTACGATAACAGGAGAAATGGAAGAAATGAGTATAAGCGATATACTGATATAATCCACAAATGAGAGCCCAACATCCACCGTTCAAATTCCAATATCTGCAGAGATCGTTCCGGATGTTCGTCCCATAATTACATCAATTGATGATGTTCCTGATGACCAGGGTGGCTGGGTAACGGTCAGCTTTACCCGAAGCTATCATGATACAGATAGCTTGCGCAATCTTGAGCTCTATGGTGTTGAAATGGATGATGGCTCTGGGTGGATGTCTACAACTACACAGGTCGCATATGGGGAGTCAGATTACACTTCACTCGTTCATACAACAGCGGACTCCTCCGATGACACAGAGGGACTACTTAATTTTCGTATTATCGCTTCCATGGAAGAAGGAAACTGGGCAAGTGAAACATCTGCCGGCTATAGCGTCGATAATATCGCTCCTGAATCTCCCCAAGGACTTCTCGCAAATTCTGAGGGCTTTACTGTTGGCATCACCTGGGATGACCCTGCAGATACAGATATAAATTATTACAAGATATTTCGCTCTGATCTAGATTACTTTACCCCATCTGATGAAAATCTTTTAGGGTACTCTGATGGGCCAGAGTTTATAGATAACTATCCCCTAGGAGCGGAGATAAGATACTACTGTGTCTCTGCCGTTGATATCCACAGCAATGAGGGAGAGCCCTCGGAGATACTCTCTGTAGTTATCCAGTCTACATTGATCGTAACCTACTCTGAGTCTTGGAACCTGGTAGGGCTACCCCTAACAGTTGTAGACCCAGACTATGAGCTAATTTTCCCGGACGCACTCTCTGGCTCACTATATTCGTACAGCGGTACGTATCAAAGCGAAGATATAATGGAAATGGGAACAGGATACCTTTTAAGAATGACTGAGGATAGCTGGGGGGTATTTATGGGCTTCCCTAACGATGAGGTCAGTATATCTCTATCAGAGGGGTGGAACCTATTTTCAGGATTGAGCGCTGCTCTCTATCCGGATGATCTCTATAGCTATGATATAGTTCAGGAGGGTACTATCTATGGTTTAGATGGAATCTACTACCAGCCCGAGACCATTGAACCAGGAAATGGGTACTGGATCTATGCGATAGATTCAGGAGAGATCACACTTTCATCCTATGAAAGCATTGCAAAACAGAGCGCTCCCACAAATTATCATGAGGGCGCAAATACTCTCTCCTTCTCAAGTGAAGCGTACAGCCAATCTCTATATTTCGGAGTTGAGATTTCTCAGGATGAGACCTTAAGATATGGTCTCCCCCCAACGTTCCCTCAGATATCCTTTGACGCTCGATTTAGTGGTGAGACAAAAACAGTTTTTGACAGTGGTATTATAGAGCTCACGAATCCATCGGAAACGGTAACAATTGACTATGACATTAAGATAGATGCAGGTGTAAATATGGAATGGGCTCTCACCTCAGAGTCAGGAAGCAGGTACGTGCTCTCGGGTCAGAGTGGTGTTACAGTTCCATCTGAGCATAGGTTTAGCTTGAACAGGGTCCCTGTAATACCTGAAACCTTTACACTACATCAGAACTTTCCGAACCCGTTTAATCCCATAACAACCTTACGCTATGACCTACCGGAAGATGCATTAGTAAGTCTTAAAATATATGATATGCTTGGCAAGGAGATAGCTCACCCGGTAAATAAAATGGAGAGAGCTGGGTTCAGGTCTGTCCAGTGGGATGCCAGAGATAGTATGGGCAGAGCTGTGAGCGCTGGTGTCTATCTCTACCGGATTGAGGCAGGAAAGTTTGTGCAGACCAGAAAAATGGTTCTCTTAAAATAATTAGGGAGAGCTCTATACAATAATTTTTGGTTAGAGATCGAGGCTATAGTTTGATCTATAGAAGTAGTTTATTAAGATGGAATAATCTCCCCTGGATAATTGTCCAACTTTTATATAAAATGAAATTTGTCAATAAATATTGTGTTTAATAATTTAGCTCAAAAATTGATTGTCTTATTTTTACTACAATCAATATGTTTTTGTGAGTTTTTTATTGAGGAGCACTCCGATGAGAGGCTTGTTATCAAGTTCACTGTTGAACCTAATTCTTTATCTTTAGAAGCGTTGGAAGAGTATGTAATAGGTAAGATAAATGTTGATAGCTCAGAGATTGTTGAAAACAACTACTCAATCTTATTGCAAAAAAAAGACAAGAAATTTGTATTTCATAGTTCAACCATCCACAGCGCTCACACTACTGATCTTAATATTTATGATCTTGACTCAGTAGAGCTCTCCAGTGATAATCTAAATAAATTAGCTGAGGAGGAAATATATACAGCGTCCGAGCCTATGGTTATGCGGGATGTCATATTATTTTCCTTAAGCGTGAACCCTATACAGTGGAATCAAGATACCAATATAATTGAGATAGTGACATATTTAGAAATCATATTTGAATATAGCAGTGAAGATGAAGAGTACAACCTGACACAACCGCGAAGTAAAACATTTGAAGATATATTCAGCAGCTTTGTTTTCAATTACAATTTACATAGTAGCCGGGAAATTGATTATCAAACTCCTTCTATTTTATATATATGTGGAGGGAACATTGAGTCTAACCTAAGTTTTCAGAATTTAATTGAATGGAAAACAAAACAAGGATATAAAGTATACACTGCCTCCACAAGTGAGACAGGCTCATCCTCATCCTCAATTAAAAATTATATTTATAATGCATACAATAATTTTGATCCAAGACCAGAATACGTTGCTCTCGTAGGTGATGCCAATGGCAGCTATTCCGTCCCCACATTTTATGAGTGCTGGAACCACGATATATGGGGAGACCCCTGCGAGGGAGACCAACCCTATACAGAGCTCGTTGGGAATGACCTATTACCAGAAATAATCATTGGACGAATCTCAATACGGTCAACCAATGATATGTCAGTGATCAGCAATAAAATAATTAATTACGAGAAAGCTACCTCTTTGAACGAGATTCAATATTTTTATAATAAAGCAGCCCTAGTGGCGGACCCCAGTCACTCAGGACAGTCAACCATTTTCACAAACCAATATATTGAGCATCTCTTATCTCAAAATGGTATTGAAAATATAAGTACCAATTTTGGAAATGGGGGCTACGATAATTGGATGGAGAATGAACTCGAAGATGGTGTTCTATATTTGAACTACAGGGGCTACAATGGGGCAAGCGGTTTCGACAACTACGATATAGATGGAGCTAACAATGGATTTATGCTCCCATTTGCAACTTTCTTAACCTGTAACACGGGTGGATTTGCGGAAGATAATTCGAGCTTGGTTGAATATTTTTTAAGAGCTGGATCGGTGTCAAATCCCAAAGGCGCAATTGCCTCAGTTGGGACTGCCACCGGTAACACTCATACACTGTTCAATAATATTGTGACAATGGGTATATACAGTGGACTCTTCAGTAAGGATCTTCAGACCGCAGGTCAGGCACTTGCAAATGGAAAGCTGGAGCTCTTGAACACATATCCTACAAATCCATATAACTGGATATCTGCCTTTTGTCAGTGGAACAATCTTATGGGCGATCCTTCCACGCATTTGTGGACAGACACTCCTCAATTAATGAGTCTCAACGTTCCAGAACAGATACCATTTGGCACCAAACATATTGATATAACAGTAAACACAGTAAACGGTTCTCCCTTGCAAAATGCAAGGGTAACTCTGATCAAAGAAACCAGTGAAATTTTTGAAACACATTTGACAGATGAAAATGGTTTTGTTAGAATTATTTTTGATTACACAAATGGCGGTCCAATGTCTCTAACTGCGATCAAGCAAAATTATAAACCTGAGGAGAGAGATATAGATATTATTTCTGATGATATATCCATCAACTGTGAAAACCCTGATAACCTTATTTTTAGTTTTGATGATAGTGAGCCAAATCCTGGAGACTCAATATTTTTTTCTGTCCCACTAAAGAACTTTGGAACGGAGCCAGCGCTTGGAGTGTCCGCACAGCTGGAGAGCTCTAGCTCCAATGTCTCAGTTATTTATCCAAACTCATTTTACGAAACTATACTTCCCGATGAGGAACTATACGGTACAGATTTTGGAATAGTACTTTTACCAGCTATGCAGGATAAAGAAAGCTGTGAGCTGTTACTTACGATTTCTGATAATTCGTCCGCACAGTGGAACGCAGTAATTGAGATTGATGTTATAGGTACAGAAATTAGTGTTGAAAATATTTTTTATCCTGATAATATTATTGAGCCAGGAACAATAAATGAGATTGATATAGAGCTATTAAATGTTGGTAGAATTGCTACATCGGATACATTGTTTGGTACACTTCAGTCCAACAACTCCCTTGTTCAAGTCTTAGATAATCAGTCTTTTTGGAGCTCTATTGGTCCAAATAATTCCTCTATTTCGACCACTAGCTTTAGTGTACTACCCTCATCAGACATAATAGGTGGAACAGAAATAAAAATGAATCTCTTTCTGAGTGGAAGTGATGGCTTCCAGTTACTACTATCTACCGCAATCACGGTAGGAGAGAGAACAGTCTCTGAGCCTACCGGGCCTGACACATATGGCTATTACATTTATGATTCAGAGGATGACTATGAGTTGGCACCCGACTATAATTGGATCGAGATCTCTGATATAGGTGATGAGCTTGATATTGATGACCCTGGAAATGGAAGGGGATATTGTAGCGAAGAAGATGATATTATTTGTAATAGTGATGAGGATTGTGATCCCCAAGGTTGGAATGATTATGGTTTTTGTGAATTTACCGAGGGCACAAAAATAGTTGATCTCCCATTCAATTTCAAGTTTTATGGAGAAAATTATTCTTCCATTAGTGTTTCCTCAAATGGCTGGATAGCTTTTGGAGAAACTGAGATGAGCTCATTTCGTAATTACGCTATTCCGGGGCCTGGAGGTCCATCACCAATGCTTGCCGTATTTTGGGATGACCACCGAACCAACAGTGGTGGAAGAATTTATACATATTTTGACCAGGATATAGATGCCTTTATTGTTCAGTGGGATGACCTGGATACATATTTTAATGGGGCAGATAATACGTTTCAAGCTATTCTCTATAATTCATCTTCCCCACCTAATGATGATTCAGAAATAAAGTTACAGTATAAAGAGTTCAGAAATACATCTAGCGGGAGTTTCTCAGGGTATACACCTATTCATGGTGGGTATTGTACTATAGGTATTGAGGACAAAACTGGAGATAGAGGCCTCCAATATACGTTCAACAACAATTATCCGGTTTCCGGTCGTGCTCTTGATGATGATATGGCACTGTATATTACTACTATGTCACCCCAGTCAACTCCTTTGCCAGTTCTCTACTATGAGCCTTCCTCAATCTCCGCAAATCTTTTGTCTGGTGAGTCCACTGAGCAGGTAGTGACCATTGAAAATTCAGGGGATAATGATTCGTTTTTAGATTATGCTATTTTAAAAGAATATCCGGACACGGGAACTCCATTTGATGTTACGGGTGATGGGCCAGATGATTTTGGATACTATTGGACCGACTCTAGGTTAGACACAAATATTCAATATAACTGGATTAATATTTCCAATGAAAACCAGGTTGAGTTTGAGCACAACGATCAGTCGTCGGGACCCTATGAGATAGGCTTTGATTTCCCATTTTATGGGGTTCACTATGACCAATGCATCATTAACCCAAATGGATGGATAGGCTTTGGTGCTGATTTTAATGGATGGAGCAACCAGAACATTCCCCAAGTTGATGCGCCCAGACCAGCAGTTTTCGCTTTTTGGGATGACCTAAATCCTGTAAATAATTCAAATGAGACAGGATCAGGAAATGTGTTTTATCAGCAGCTGGATGATTCCTTCATTGTCTGGTTTAATGATGTGATACATTTCCCTGGAAATCATAACGGTGTTTATAATTTTCAGGTAATATTATATCATACCGGTGAGATTACAGTTAACTACCAGGTGATGGATGGGGACACAGATTCTGGGACAATAGGGACCCAGGGCTATAGCGGGACGCGAGGTCTCTCGGTAGCTCACAATCAAAATTTTGTTGAAAATGAATTAAGCGTTCACATGAAATATAATTTCTATGACTGGTTTGAGGTTGCCCTTGAACCGGAACAGCTAGCGGGCACCCTCTCCTCGGGAGAAAACTTTGAATTTAATACGCAAATAAATACTGAGGTCTTAGCAAACGGTGAACATAGCATGGCACTGATAATCTTATCAAATATTTATTCTGCAGAAATCCCCGTAAATCTGAGCATTAATGAAAACGAAAATAATATATCAAAAGATGTTATGATCAATTCCGGGTGGAATATAGTGGGCCTACCCTTGGCCGTAGAAAATAATAGTTATGAGATCGTATTTCCTCCAGCAAATAACAACACCCTTTTTATGTATGATGGCATGTATTTACTTGACAGCACCTTAGCACTTGGCAAAGGATATTGGCTTCGTTTTGATAGCTCAGAGACTGTAACTGTAACAGGGACTCCTGTTTTTGAGCTTTCTCTAGAACTGAGCGCTGGGTGGAACCTTGTATCTGGTCTTTCTGAAGATTTTAATATATATACAGCCATTGACACCGGCAATATTATTGTTTCCAATACCCTCTACGGCTATGGTGAAACATATTATAATTCGGATGTGCTTATCCCCGGAAAAGGATACTGGCTCAGAGCATCTGGGGATGGACAAATAATACTAAACAGTGAAATGGAAACTTCGAGGATATCAAATATTCCTTACAACCTCAATGGAAAGGCAAATACTCTTACTGTAAATGGAGTGGAACTATATTTTGGGATTGAGCTATCTGATAATGAAAAACTCAGCTACAGTCTACCTCCAAAACCTCCATCGGGAGCCTTTGACGTAAGGTTTAAAAATGGATGGAGACTTGTAAAAGATAACAGTGAGATAGAGATAATGACCACAACTGAGACCCTTTCCATTAGCTATGACATTATAATTAATGCTGATGAGCATCAGGGATGGGTACTTAGATCTGATAGTGGTAGAGATTATATTTTGGAGGGCTCAGGAGAATTCACAGTTCCCTCTGCAGAAAAATTTAAATTAGAGCTCAAAGAGGTATTGCCCGTTATTTATTCTTTGCATCAAAACTTCCCAAACCCGTTCAATCCTATAACTACTCTAAGGTACGACCTTCCATCAGACGTTTTTGTTACCCTTACAATCTTTGATATGCTTGGGAGAGAGGTAGCTCAGCTTATAAACACCGCCCAAAAAGCAGGATTCAAATCAATAAAATGGGATGCTACGGACTCAATGGGGAGACCTGTGAGTGCAGGTGTTTATATCTACCAGATAGAGGCAGGAACGTTTGTGCAGACGAAAAAAATGGTGCTCTTGAAGTAGATTATATCTTTCTAAAAAATTGGAGATTTAGTATAGATTCTTTCTGTATTTACTATTTCAAAAGAATGATAAAATTTATTTTTGATCACTCAGCTTGGCCCCGCACTCACTACAAAATTTTGCATCCTCATCTAAACCTCTTTTTTCGCAAATAATGCATTCTCTCTTCTCAGATTTCTTTGTAATAAAATTAATTTCTGATGAAACGATTCCAGTTGGAACTGCAATGATACTGTAGCCCATTATCATGATGAGAGCAGCTATAGCTTGCCCCAAACTAGTTGCCGGAGATATATCTCCGTAGCCAACTGTTGTCAGTGTTACAATTGCCCAATAAATAGATTTTGGGATACTCGTGAAAATACATAAATGTTTATATATCAAATCTATGTGTTTTAACCTAAAAAAAAACCCCAATAAAAATTGGGGTTTTAATGATTCAAAATAAAAAAGACTTTTTTTATCCAGCCTGAATTTCTTTTAGTTTTTCCTGTAGCATTTCATCAAACATTTTATCTATATGTTCGCCTTTCACTTTCCACTGTCCACCAATTTTCAGTGCAGGAATCTTTCTCTGTTGAACTAAACGATAGACCGTTTGTTCTTTCATATTTAAATAGTCAGCAACTTCTTTTATACCTAAGATTCCATTATTCATTTTTTCTTCCTTAAAAATATTATTTTGTGGCAATTAAAAAGGGGCCACTGTACGTAGTGGCAACCTGCCACTGTCTCTGTTAATAATATCGGTTGCTTATCATCGACATTTAACTCATTCAAATACTAAAATAATGTAAAATAATTTTCAATAATGAACTCAAAAAATAATGATTAATCGAGAAAGATTATTACCACTAATGAAATAGATTTCAGCTAAAATTGTTATTCAAACCTTTCTATTTACTAAATTCAAAGAGTATTTTCACATCTAATAATTGTATATATTTTTTAATAATTATGTCAGAAGCAGCACAATACATTTCTTTTTTTAACCTAATTTATATACTGATTCCTGTGGGAATTGTCTTTTTTATTTTCTATAAATGGAATTTAAAACTGTCAACCCTTTTGTATGCTCATGTGCGAATGTTTATCCAGCTCATTGCTATTGGGTATTGTCTTACATTTCTATTCAACAGCGATAATCCATTTTTTATTATATTGATTTTATTTATAATGGTCCTAATCGCAGGATATATTTCGTTAAGACCTTTTAAGGAAAAGTCTGTTTACCTGTTTGCAATTGCAGCTCTCTCAATATTTTTAGCCGGCATACCTACACTCTTTATTGTGACCCAATTTGTTATTCAAATACATCCATGGTTTAATCCGAATTTTTTAATTCCTCTGGGTGGGATGATCTTTGCAAACTCTATGAACTCGATCAGTCTCTCCGGAGAAAGATTTGATAATGAAAACAATTTATCAATTGATGAGCGGATAAATACTGCATTTAAAGCTTCACTCATTCCCATAACAAATTCACTTTTCGCAGTGGGATTAGTTTCTCTACCTGGAACGATGACAGGGATGATCTTATCTGGCGTATCTCCGATAATTGCCGTAAAATATCAGATCATGGTTATGTGTATGATCTTCGGATCGACAGGTATTTCATCCGCCATATTCCTGAGTTTTATGAAAGCCCGCGAGACATCAAAAAACTGATCTATTTTAGAAGTAGCATTTTACCAATATGTAGTTGATTATTTCCCTCAACTCGACAGAGATAGATACCAGAACTGACATTCTTCCCAAACAGGTCTCTTCCATCCCACATCACCCTGTGCTCTCCAGCGTTAAATCTTCTATCATTCAAAATTCGGATTTCTCTTCCTCTTACATCACTAACAGAAACCTTCAACCTAATATCATATGGAACCTGAAAATTAATATGGGTAACAGGATTGAAAGGATTGGGATAGTTCTGGTTCAATATTAAGCTTCTAGGTAAAATAGAGTTTTCTGAAATAGATTGTGCTTCACCCTGGATAACGAACCACGCTGGTAATTATTTGTTACTTGTAAATTCCGAGGACTGGCCATCGGCCGTAATCTTATCCGATAATGCCAATGTACGTAGAGTCGTACTATTATCACCATCTGTTCTCTGGAAAATGAGATGGGAATCATCAGGGGAATACCGCGGAAAACTTGAATAGGATCCATTATTTTCAATCCAACCAAAGCTACCTTCAAAAAGGTCAACACCTAAGATCCATACGGATTCGGAGTTCTGATCAATGTAATCCAGTACAAAATAATTTTCATTGGTCTGAGCGAAAGAAGGATTTCCCATACTAACACCTGAGGGCAGTGCACCAAAAACTGGAAAAATAATCTGATTTTCTACGTCCAATATTGCCACATCCCAGTACTCTAGATAAGATGTGCTATCCTGCTGAACTCTGTTAAATGCATCATAGATCAAATAACTGCTAGTGGGATCAAAATCAAGAGCATCAGCATAGATAACTATCTCTGAGTTTACACCCTCTACTGTCGTAGGAGAATACAAATGCAAAGCGGTGGGTGCACCAAAATTAACTAAATCAAAAATGTAAATTGTGGAATCTGCATAAATAGTTGTGGCAGCAAATTTTGTGGCATCTGGAGATAGGGCTATTGAACTCCAAATACCACCCATCCCAGCTAAGCCTGTAATATTTATTTCTCCTTCTCCATCGGGATAAATTCCAACAATATCATTCCCATCACTAATAAATAATATTGTTGCCCCTATCCCATCTATGGCTATAGGATTACCTGTACCAGTAAAAACTTGGGTATCGGTAATCACATTTACCACAGAATCGTCCTCAGGGCTAACTCTTACAAGACTGTGGTCTCCGCTATCATTATTGATAGCGGCAATCCACTGTTCTCCCTCAACAGGGTTAGAGCCTTCAGGAGCTTCCGAACCTTCATCACCGATAATCCCTACTGTATTAAAAGCACTTACCACAGCGCTAACTTCACCATCACCATACAATTCTTGTGCTGCCTGAATAGCTGCCAATCGCATATCAACAAAGGTTGCCTGTGAATTTAAATATTCAGCTTCTAGAATTCTGTAGTAGATCTGCTCTGTTTTCTCTTTACCAATTGCTTCTGCAATAAGATAACAGGCTTTATTGGGGATCCCGCTGTTGTAGTGAACTCCTCCGTTATCTACAGTAATATCCCATGACAGAAATTCATCCCAATGGGCTGGTTGCCAACCGGGATCAGTGTAATTTGTCCCACCTTGATTTGGGTCAGATAAATCGCGGAGTGCTCCACTTGGATAGTATTGAACATTTACAACATCCTCACCAATTTGCCAGTCTCCCCGGTCTAACATAGCTCCAAATATATCTGCAAATGACTCATTCAGAGCTCCTGACTCAAATTTATATTCTAAGTTAACTGTCCTCTCAACAATTCCGTGAGACATCTCATGTGCAGCTACATCCAGCGCTCCTGCGAGAGGTGTAAAATAGGTATCCCCGTCACCGTAGGCCATGTAGGCACCGTTCCAATATGCGTTGTCCATGGGCTGTCCATCACTGGTAACATTTACCACAGAAATAATAGTGCTACCGTTTCCATCAATTCCTTCTCTATCAAAAGTATCATAAAAATATTGGAACACATAACCGGTATTGCTGTGAGCGGAAACTTGGACAGGCTCCCACAAATTTGCATCACTAGAATAAACATAATATAAACTCTCATCTTGGAAACGAAGTGTCCACAGTGCGCCCAGAGGATTCCCTGGCAGATCTCCTCCCTGCCAAATTGGGCGGGTGCTATCAATCATATAATACCAACTTCCTATTTGATATGAATCTAGAGTCTGTAAATCACCGTTCAAATCAGTGGCAGACCCTGATGCAGGACCATCGCTCTGAGTATTATTATATTTTTCGATAATTTCTCCTGTTTTTGCATCAATAAAATAGTACCAGTTGTCCACAGCATTGGGGCG
>CAZNQF010000050.1:10438-11834 GCA_964575125.1 uncultured bacterium | reverse complement strand
ATACCTTTAGATTGTAAATTTAGTTTGATTAAAATAGACCTCTAAATTAAATGAGCCATTTTTTTTCCTTTTTATTACTTGTCACAATTGCCTTGTATGCTAACCTTTTTTCACAACCCTCTGAGTATAGTCTTGAGCTGATAGACCGGATTTGGTTTCCATCTCATGAATGGTCTTCCGGAGATACAACCGGAGGATCTGATGTGTGGGGTTACAGAACACCAGATGGGGAAGAATATGCCATCATGGGTGTTTTAGAAGGAGTTGCAATTGTTCGTGTATCAAATATGGAAGCGATTGATATTATTCCAGGACCACAGAACAATGATTATTATTATCACCGCGATATTAAAACTTATGGCCATTATGCTTATGTTGTACACGAAATGACGGGCTTAGGCTATGGAATGACAGTTATCAATTTAGAAGATTTGCCTAATAGTGTTGAGTTGGTTCAATCTTATGTTTTTACAGGAAATGTCAGATCACACAATTTATCAATCGATACTGAGACAGGATATGCATATGTATTAAAACAAGCTTACAATGGATTTCGTATAATCAGCTTGGAAAACCCGGAAGAGCCGGATGATATCAATATGGTTAGTACCCCAGATATTCATGATATTTACGCAAGAAATGATACTGTTTATGTTGCTGAAGGGAATAATGGGACCTTTTCTATTTGGGATACATCGGACAAAATGAATCCGGTCATGCTGACAAGAGTTTCAATCCCCAATGGTGGTTATGTCCATAATATCTGGCCAACAGATGATGGGAAATATGAAATGACCACAGAGGAGACTGTGAACTAAACTATCAAAATTAATTATATTCAAAATATGAATAATATATCCCTACTGGGAGAATATCTTGGAGAAAATAATATCGCTCACAACACTCATATAAAGGGAAATTTTGCTTACATTTCTCACTATACTGTGGGAGTCAAAATTGTAGATGTTAGCGACCCTCAAAATCCAATCGAGGTAGCAGAATATGATACATATGGAGCAAACGATGTTGGTGAATTTTATGGATGCTGGGGTGTTTATCCATTCACATTAAATGATTATGTGTATGCCAGTGACCTAGAGGGATATTTAACAATCCTCAAATTTAATCACCCAGAAATCCCAGTTGAACTATCTGTAAATTATGCATCAGATTGGAATATGATCGGACTTCCTGTTTTGAATGATATTACATCATATTTGAATATCTTTCCTGATGCAATAGAAGGTACATTATATTCATTTCAGGATGGGTATATTCAGGAAAATGGACTGGACAATGGTACGGGCTATTGGCTTAGGCTCTCCAATCCCAGTATGGTTACTTTTTCTGGTGAGAATAAAATGATATTTCTTCGCCAGCCTTGCGCCAACTTTCT
>CAZNQF010000050.1:622-10428 GCA_964575125.1 uncultured bacterium | reverse complement strand
ATTAATTTTCTATCGATTCAATTAAATACAGGATGGAATTTGATTAGCGGATTTACAGATGAAATTTCTATCAATGTAATATTTGATCCACTTGATCTCATTATTGCGGGTACGCTCTATGGTTTTGAGCAAAGTTATATATATGTTGATGCTCTGATTCCCGGAAAGGGATATTGGGTCAGAAGCTTAGGAAATGGAACAATTTATTTTTCAACAAATTAAGGTTAGCAGTTTTTATAATTTAGTCCCACTTAATTTTAAATTATGTTAAGTTTGAAAAATATAAACTACAAAATTTTATTTGAATCAATTGATACATCTATAGCTAAGTGGATGTATTCTCATGGAAAAGTCCTGCTCCGTTTTTCACTAGCTCTAATTTTTATCTGGTTCGGTGCATTAAAACCATTTGGATTGAGCCCTGCACAGGAATTGGTGGAAAAAACTGTATATTGGTTTGATCCGAAAATTTTTGTCTCTGTTTTGGGATGGTGGGAAGTTGCAATTGGTGCATGTCTTCTTTATAAGCCCTTTATTCGTGGCGCAATTTTCCTTTTATTTCTTCAGATGCCCGGAACCTTTTTACCCTTATTGCTTTTACCAAATATATGTTTTACCCAATTTCCATTCGGCCTGACTATGGAAGGCCAATACATTATCAAAAATCTCATTCTTATAAGCGCAGGACTTGTGATAGGCGGTACAGTAAGAAAAACACAATGAAATATTTTTTTAAAATCTATATTCTCCCCTTTATTTTGTCTTGTGGTATTTTTGCTGAGGATAACTTACCTTTTGCCGTTGTCTTAGGGATCGCGCAGGATGGGGGTGCTCCCCATGCAGGATGCACAAAAACTTGCTGCTCAGATAGATGGGGCAATTTAGAAAATCAATACAGGGTTTCATGTCTGGGAATTGTATCTCCTCAAAAAAAATATGTATGGATGATTGATAGCACTCCTGATTTTCCAGAGCAATTTTATGACCTAACTCAAAATGGAATATATCAATTAAAAGGAATTTTTCTGACCCATGCCCATATCGGTCATTATACCGGGCTCATTCACTTGGGAAGAGAGGTCATGGGAGCAAAAAAGATATCCGTTCACACTATGCCCAGAATGAGATCATATCTAGAAAACAATGGTCCTTGGAATCAATTGGTTTTTCTAAAACAAATTACTCTACAACCTATGTCAAGCCAAAAAATGATTCGAGTCAGTGAACAAATATCTGTGACACCTTTTTTGGTCCCACACAGAGATGAATACTCTGAAACGGTGGGATTTCAGGTATCTGGGCCAAATAAAAAATTGATTTTTATACCGGATATCGATAAATGGGATAAATGGGAAACAAACATAATAGATATTATTCAACAAAACGATTATATTTTGATAGACGGAACATTCTTTGGTCAAAACGAAATTCCAAATCGAAATATGATGGAGATTCCTCATCCATTTATAGTTGAAAGCTTGGAACGCTTCTCAGTTTTATCTGATGAAGACAAATCAAAAATCTTTTTTATTCATTTGAATCATACTAATCCTGCATTAAACTCAAAATCAGAGCAGAGAAAAAATGTAATAAATTCTGGATTTAATATTTCTTTTAGAGGAAAGAGATTTCCCTTATAATTTTGCCCTGTAATCTTTATTATAACTAACAAGTGAACGAGTCAAATCCTGCTCTAACCCTCTCCCTAGCCATGTGCATTGGAATGTTGGTACAAGTCATTTCCCGACATATAAAAATGCCTGGGATTGTCCTACTTTTAGGGGTGGGTATTCTAGTGGGACCAGACATGCTGGGTTTGATATATCCTTCCACTATTGGTGAGGCTATGCCTATGATAGTTGGCTTTGCAGTAGCAATCATTCTCTTCGAAGGCGGAATGAATCTGAGAATCAACCATATCAAACGAGAACAGCTAGTAATCAGAAAAATTATTACTATCGGAGCATTGGTAACTGCAATTGGAGGGATTGCCTCTTCAAAATTAATCATCGGATGGGACTGGAGAAACTCTATCTTGTTTGGAGTTCTTATCATTGTGACAGGTCCCACAGTTATTTCACCCCTCTTGAAAAGGCTTCGATTCAGACGTTCTGTATCCACTGTTTTAGAAGCTGAAGGTGTTTTACTTGATGCTATAGGTGCAGTTTTAGCAGTGGTTGCTCTGGAAGTTGCTTTAAGTCCTTCAGGGTTGTCTTTTGTTAAGGGGGTTTTTCATGTTATTTCAGGACTATTATCAGGAATCATTTTTGGTGCAATCGGAGGTTTAGGTTTATCATTAATTTTAAAATATCGGAGGTTTGTCCCTGAACAGTTGGAAAATGTTTTTTTACTTTCTGTTGTATTTGCGTTGTTTCAGTTATCTAATTCTATCAGTGGTGAAAGCGGGGTGGTAGCTGTAACGATTGCAGGGATGGTAGTGGGTAACTCAAAAACTGGAGTGCGGAGAGAACTACGTGAGTTTGAAGAAGAGATGACAGTGCTCCTAATTGGAATGCTTTTTATTCTTTTGGCAGCAGATGTGCAAATTTCTCAATTAACAAATCTAGGTTGGCGGGGAATTTTATTGGTATCTGTTATTATGTTTGTCATCCGCCCATTATCAATTTTTTCAGGTACATGGGGGTCAGACTTAAATCTCAAACAAAAAACTCTCCTTTCATGGATTGCTCCAAGGGGAATTGTTGCGGCAGCAGTCGCATCGCTTTTTTCTATGAAATTGGAAGCGCACGGCTTTGACGGATCAAAACTACAGGCAATGGTATTCTTGCTTATTATATTAACAGTTTTACAGGCAGGATTAACCGGCGGAATCGCAGCATCTTTTTTAGGATTAAGGAGGAAATCCGGAACAGGTTGGGTTATTTTAGGAGTTAATCCTATAAGCTCTACTATCGCAAAAATTCTAAATAATCACAATGAAGATGTTTTATGTATAGATGAGAATCCAAAAGAATGTAAACAGGCAGAAAAAGATGGGATTCGTGTTATCTATGGTAACGGTTTAGATCCCAATATTCTGTATCGGTCAGAAATAGATTGTAAAGCTGGGGCCATAGGGATGACCAGAAATGAGGAAGTAAATTATCTATTTTCAAAACTAGTCAAAGATATCGCAAAATTATCCAATATATTAGCTGTAGTAAAAAATGATTCAGAGGGTATCACAACAGATATGGTAAAAGAAATGGGTGGGAAAATTGCTTTCGGAAGAGCATTTGATATCGAGAAGTGGACCCTTTTACTACAAAGGGGAAAGGCTGAGCTTGAACTCTGGGAAATGAAAAATTTATCAAATGAGTCCATTAAAATTTATGAGCCAAATTCAAATTTTATTCCTCTAGTTGTAGTAAAAGATAAAAAAGTAGCGCTTGTGGATAACAAAATATCCATTAAATCTGGTGATCAGATTTATATTTTGATGAGAACTCAAAATAATGAGAATTCTTTCAAAGCCTTAGAAGCACTTGGCTTTGTCCAATCATAAAAAGTGGTTTAGATTTTAACTTTCTTTAATGGTATTAATCTTGGTATTTGAGAAAAATGTTTCGATATAATTTTATTTTATTTATGTTTATTACTTCTCTTGTTTCTGCTGAACTTTTAACACCAGCTAATGAAGCAGAGCTAAACTATATTCATGTACTTTTTGAATGGGAACAGGAGCCAGATGCCTCAATATATTTAGTTGAAATATCCACTGATTCTGATTTTTCAAATCCCGAAACTAGACAAAATGAATCTTCCCTAATTTATATTGAAAAAGAAATAATTGATTGGCAAAATACATATTATTGGAGAGTATGTCCGGTCTATAATGATGGAAGTTATGGTGCATGGATCGGCACAAGAATGTTTTCAACTGGAGCAACGATATCAAATGCTGAAACAATAGTTTATAATGAAGTTCTTTATTCTGAGGGATTGACAGTTTTTGGTGCATTTTATGATTATTATTCAGCTATCATTGATAAAAGTGGAAAGGAAATTTGGAATTCAAAAAACCAACCATTCATTTTTTATAATACCGACTACTACGGGAGATATTACGGTTGTGAATATGTTGCTGGACAATCAAACGGAAATTTTTATAAAGGAATAGAGTACTCATTAGATAGTGAAATAATTTGGGAGGAACCGAATGACGAGTTTAACCATCACGAAATTATCCAACTTCCAAACGGAAACTATCTAGGTATTATCGAAGTAGAACAACCAGGTCCGGTTCCAATCGGTGATTGGACCAGTGACTGCAATAATTTTTATCCCGGTCTATGTAACGGCATTATCCCATTTTTTACTTGGTTTGGGGATAAATTGGTTGAATGGGATAGAGATTCAAAGGAAGTACTTTGGGAATGGAATTTTTTTGACCATCTCAGCATGGATGACTATGATATTGAAAATGGTACATGGTTCGATGCTTTTATTGCCACACCCCAACGATATGATTGGACCCACGCAAATGCCCTATGGTTAGATGAGGCTGAAAGTGCTATTTTTGTATCTATCAGACATTTATCTAGAATAGTAAAAATATCATACCCAAGCGGAGATATTATTTGGTCCCTGGGAGAAAACATGCCCTCTGGAGATGTAGAATTCGGACATGAATTAGGTTTTAACTTTCAGCACAGTTTGGAAATTTTGGATAATGGAAACATCCTTACATTTGATAATGGTAATTCGTCCACCCAATCTAGAGCACTCGAGATAGAAGTAAATGGAAATAGTGGAGTTTATTCTTCTGATATTGTTTGGGAACACAATCTGCCATCAGAACTCTATTCATCATTTAGTGGAAATGTTCAAAAATTAAATAATGGCAACTATCTAATAACATCTATTGGAGAAACTGGAACTGCCTTGGAAGTATCCTCAAATCATGAAACTATTTGGGAAGTAAAATATAATTTGTCACAACCATTGGGGGCGGTATATAGGTCAAATCGAATTTCAGGTTTGTATCCTTCAGCTTTTAGCATTTTAGTGGATGGACTAACAATATATAATTCAGAATCTGCAGTTTTACTGCCTATAGGAAGCGCTACCCTAAATATTACTTTGATAAACGAGGGAAGTAAACAAGAGACCTATAACTATGAATTAATTGGTGATCTAGATTGGTTTACTAATCAAACAGGGACAGTCTTTTTAGAAAGTGGGGAATCTACAGTATTATTATTTCATGGAATCACTCTTAAAGATGTAAACTATCACAACTTGATTTTTTCGGCAACACCAATTCACAGAAACGACCTATCTAAATCTGTTTCAATCAAAGCTTATGCCACCCAACTCCAAGATATTAATAAAAACGAGATCGCTGAGAAATTTCTATTAAAAGATCCATATCCAAATCCGTTTAATTCAGAATTGAAAATTGATTATTTCTTACAAAAATCTACAGATGTTGATTTTACAATTTTTAGTATCAATGGGGATAATGTTGGAAAAATCAATTTAAAAAATCAATTTGAAGGTGCCCACAGCTTTAAATGGAATATAAATAATATGCCCGCTGGAATTTATTTCATTAAATTTGAGACCTGTTGTTCCTCAGATATTAAAAAAATTACCTATTTGAAATAATGATTCAATATTTTTGTTCTCTCATAAAAAATATTTTAATATCCATAACCTTACTTCTTTTTTTTGGGTGCCTATCAGAAGAAGCTGTACCAGTACAAACTCCTCCTTCAGCCTCATTTGTAGCTGAACCTTTTGAAGGGAGTAATCCCTTAACAGTTATATTTATCAATACATCAGACCCTGGTACTGGCAGTAATTTAGAGTTTGAATGGAATTTTGGTAATGGTGACACATCTACCGATGAGAATCCTATATATACCTATGAAACTCCCTTCTCTTTTGAAATTTCTCTAACCGCTACATCTTCTCATGGGATGAGTGTTTCAGAGATAACAGAAATTAATGTTTTGCAATCTCATTGCGAGGAAAATTTTATTTATTTTGATAATGTCCCATCATCAGTAACATTGTATCCTAATGATTCATGTTTTTTTTCTGGAGACTATGTTGTATTGGAATACATACTCAATAGTAATGAATTAAATAATTATTCGAACCCTCTTGAAATGGGAACTCAGACCTGGATAAATGGTAGATTAAAAAATTGGGTTGCTGATTATAATTTTACTGGTTCAGGGTTAACACAACCAATATCAGTACTGCCTGAATCAATTAATAATTGGACCGAATTAGCTTATCTAGCTTTGCAATGGAATAATCTCACAACTATCCCTGAAAGTCTAGGACAACTCTCTTCCTTGAGCAGTCTATATATTTCAAATAATCAGTTGAGCGAATTACCTGAGTCTTTAGAAAGTTTATCTAATTTATTCTTTCTTGATTTGGGATATAATCAAATTGAAGAAATTCCTGAATCAATCTGCAATTTGGAAAATTTGTCCTATCTATGGCTTTTTAATAATTCCCTATCTGAGATGCCTGAGTGCATTTGTAATCTGAATGTTGAGTGGAGCGCGATGGATGGTGCTTGGTACCCATATTTTGCAATAGGGGGGAACTACCTTTGTGAAAATTTACCTAACTGTATCGCTAACAGTGAGCACCTAGATAGCAGCTTGGATCAGTTCATATATTCTTTTATTGTGCTAGATACACAGGATTGCGCAGAAGATTCTGTAACTGTCAGTAATTGATAATATTTCCGGGTCATCATCCATATCGTACTCCCTTTCCTATTCATATCTAAATCCGTTTACAAGAACTCGGTTTTCAGTGAAAAATCTTTCCGATGTAGTTGTGTCTATTTATGATGTCTAAGAAAAAATTGTATTGATAAAATAAAAAATTAAAAACTGTAATTTAGATCAAATCTTATGTGTGAAAAATTTTCCATCTGATTAAATCTGTATTGCTCTCCTGCAGGGTGAAAATCATCACCCGAAATTTGAGTTAGCCCTGCTAGTATTTTCAAATCTTGAGAAAGATCATATTCCACATTAATACCTAAAATTTTTCCCCATATTTTAAAACTATTTTTTGTTGTTGGGTCAAAAACATCCATCATAGATATAAAGCTAATCTTCAACTGATTTTCCAAAAATAATCTCTCTAAATTAAGTGAAATAGACCGCTTTGTTAAAGCTGCATTGGGTGCTCCCATGCCTGGAGAAAAGAAATTTCGTGGATCTATTTCATCAGCTGATAATTCTAGAGCAGGAATGCTCACATCCTCATCAATGGGAAGCTCTCCAGATTGATAGGTCAATGTATCAAAGCTAAAATATTGTCCAACAATGATTATGTCCCAAGGTAGACCATATTCAAATTGTAAATTTAATTGATAGTAATCTGATTTTTCATTCAACGGATATTCTTCAGCCAAATATGAATAAATATATCCCAAAGGATTGGGGTTCTCTCTATTGATTCTTCTATTTTGATCCCTCGTATTAAAAATAGCATAGTCCCCTCTTATAATCAAATCTCCAAACAATGTAGTACCACCCATCCCTATCATTTGGGTTTTTCTGTATCCGAACACTATGTCAATATCCGGGCTACCGGTTTCGGATTCATTTTGAAAAAATGCATTAATTCCCGAAAGGTTATATATCCGGTCATATCCATTGAAATAACTCAGTCGAATGTCACCATAATTATGTGAATATTCCATGAATCCACCAAACTCAAAAGGATTTTTCTCTATAGGATAAATTTGATACTCTTCGGGTGTAATTGGCAATTTGATGGGGAACTCAGGGTTATTGATCGGAATCCTATTCGTGTGGTGATATGGCGACAGAACTGCTCCGAACTTCCAATCATTAAAATAAACATCAACTGAAGCTGAATATGAACCAAGTTTTCTGTCTGTCCCATTGAAAAATAAATAATAATAATCATAGGCATTTACCACATCAATAGGGCTGTTTTCATCTACGCTTCCCCATGTGTGAATTTTCTTCCCCAAACTAATCTCTCCAAAGTCAGTGTACCAGGTTAAATAAAACTCCCGCAAATCAAATAAAAAATCCTGTGGGTCGCTGGTCGATAAATAATGAGTGTGTGCTTGTGTCTTATATTACATAGCAATATTAGAAATAATTTCAAATTCATCCTTTTGATGTTGAACTGTTACATCAAACATTCTGTAGGGAAGATTTATCAAATGGTTGTCTTTAGTAGATGATAAATAATAAAAATTAATATCACCGGAGATAGTGGTCTGCCCATCAATAAAAGTCGAAATAAATAATATATAATAAAAGATTCTATTAAAATTTTGCATTGGAGCTCTCCTTATTTTTCAATGCCTCATTTAGCCAATTTAACACTTCAGTTCCCTGGGTTTTCCAAGCTCTTTCAAGACCCCAGTTTGGAAAATCACCTCTCAATTCTCCGTTCCAGGTGTAACTAACTTTTGTGTTTTTATCATCAATCTTTGATAATCTCCATCTTCCTCCAGCACGGACTAGCCTCACATAGTTTTCCCTCTCAGGCACAACAATTTCATTACTTGTGGTAAACGTATAAATGTAATCATTATCAGTTTTTTCTGTCACATATTTTACGATATAATCTCGACCTGAAAAGGGGAATGGCATGTCCAAACTGATATGTACAATATCATGTGTCAATATTTTTGATTCCTCAATTCGTTTGAAAATATCAGGATAGTTTTCTTTGTCCTCAATTAACATTGCGATTTTATCTATTGTAAATGGTAATGATTTTTCTGCCTTGCACCACTGAATTTCATTTCTCATGACCCAACCTACCCACACATCAGATTTCTGAAGCACGGTCCATCCATCTAAATATTTTGGAACCGATAAATTATTGGAAATCCCCATAGATAAAATAATAATACCAGCTAGGATTATTTGTCTATGCATTATTGTTTAAAAATGTTGAATAGATAAATGAGCAATCTGATTTGATCTGTTCCTCAGTTAAATTAAATTTTGCTAAATTATACTTGTGCTTACTTTTATAGGTACGCTGGCTTTCTGCTGTTTCACGAATTGAATTCAATAATTTTTCAGAAGGTTTGTGCCCAATAAACTGTAATAGCTCCTCCATCAATGATTCAAAATTAGTCATCATTTGGTCAAATTTTACAACCATTACTTTGTTCTTATCAATCGTTCCATTTGTCCAATCGACATGAAATCTAACTAGCAGCTCCACTAAAGCTTTGTAAAGACGCTGAATATATCTGTTTCGTTTTTCCTCTGGAAGTGACCAAAAACCGAATTTTTTATCTAAAACTCCTGTGACCAAACTTAATCCAGATGGAATCACATTTAGTGGATCTCTAACCATATAGAGGATTTTTGCATCGGGAAAATAATTTTGAACTTTTGGTGTGTTAGCACTAATTGAAAATAATTTTGCAACAACTCTATTATGTCCCGAAGAAACTGAAATTCTCTTCCATATAGAATTAAGCCACTTGAAATCTCTCTGAGATTTATCTCTAATTTGAGGATCGAACCAGTGGAATAAATCTTTTTCGGACCAAGATAAAATAAACCCATACAGAAAAAATCCATCTAAATACCTGAATAAGATGGATGCATCATCCGTTTCTACAGATTGAAGGCTAGTTTTATGTGCTGCAGTTGAGTGATGCCTCGTTGGACTTATTTTCTCCAAAAAGGGTAATAATGGGCACAAAATCTTTTGTAAAATTATTGATGGATATAACATCTGCCATAATTGACTACCAACACCAATGCCATTCCTCACCAAATATCGATGTAAAAAAGTTGTTCCAGAACGAGGGTTTCCTA
>CAZNQF010000050.1:0-612 GCA_964575125.1 uncultured bacterium | reverse complement strand
TCCTCCAGCAATTTTATTTCTTACCAGAAAACGATGAAGGAAGGTTGTTCCGGATCTTGGATTACCAACAATCACTAATTGATCAGTTAATTTTCTTTTATAAAGAGAAGGCCAAAATAAATTATCTACAACCATCCCTATGCAAACAATTAACCGTAGTATCCCAATTAGAATACCAGTAATGATAGGGCTGACCCACGTACTAAAAGTATTACCAAGGGTAAGGTAAATGGTAATAATTCTTTTAAAAATTGAGATAGTCATATATATTATATTCTAAATGTAAATTATTATGAGTGATTACAAAGAAAAAAGTTAACTTTTTTCTTAACTTAGTATCTAAAACAAAAATCAATAAACTATTTATTTTTATCATCCATTTATTGGAAATAAAATATGGATGGACTTTGTCTAATTTACGTATGCGTAGTTAAATTTAAATTATTTTCAAGCTATAAGGAAAAATTAATGAATTATATACGAAATTTTCTTTTCTTTTATATTTTCAATGTTATGTTATTCGGAGATGTTTTTGAAGGGTATGTTATTTTTACCCCTAGTATGGGTGGTGGGGGTGGGGGTGGTAATACTACAACATATCTTATGGATCAT
>CAZNQF010000049.1:11885-12098 GCA_964575125.1 uncultured bacterium | reverse complement strand
CTTTGAGAATCTCAATGTTTTCAATATCATCGGGATTAAAATCAAGCAAGGTGGAGATACCCTGACCTCCGGTAAAATCCTTGCCAGCCTCCCCATTAGTTATCCTGACTCCATCTAAAATTATAACAGGTTGCTCCGTCCCATTTAACCCTCCGCCAGCGCGCATATCAAATCGGAATCCCCCGCCCACCGGACCTGAGGATTTACGAATAT
>CAZNQF010000049.1:9380-11875 GCA_964575125.1 uncultured bacterium | reverse complement strand
AATGCCTTGGGTCCAGACGGGTAACCGCGACCTCAGAGACTTCTACAGACCTTTCGGAAGCTACACCTGTGACAACAACCTCATCCCCTTTAAAAACATCTTCAACAAGAACAAAGTTCACCCCGGTTAAATTATTACCCTTAATAACACTAGACCCAGATTCATCTTCCTCCTCAGATATGCCCAGCTTTTGAAGACCTGAAGATACACCTTGATCACCGGCATCACTGATAGATATATAAATTTCTTTTGTCTGAGTTTTAAAACCAAAATAATTTGCAACAAGAGTGTATTTTCCTATTGGTATTCTTGATATACTAAAATAGCCAGATGCGTCCGAGATAGAACCTATCATTGTTCCTTTTAAATATACACTGGCAGAGATTAATGGTTCTCCATCAGCTGGAGAATCAGGCCCCAATCCTCTAACGGTACCTGATACAGAACCAGTTTGAGAAAAAACAAATGAAAATAAGAGGGGTGAAATGAATAAAAATATTCTACTTTGCATAAAATATCCTGTTGTTAATTTTAAATTGACCATCCTTGATTTTGTAAATTTAGTTCTTAATGCTAATATTATTCAATTGAATAAAAACCATAATCTGAATAAAAAATCGTTTTAAATAATTTTTAATTCCGTTTAATACTTTATCCTTTGTTTACCTAAATTTGATTCAAGAATCAATTTGATATAAAATAATAAATTAACTGCTTTTTTGAGGCTGCCATGAATCGAACTGAAATTATTATAATATTTTTTTTTGGAGTAACTTCTTGCGGGAAAAATCCTTACAACAGCTATGGATCACTCATCCCCTCACATGTATCTCAGAGCTATACCGATGTATTAAAACAAGTTGAAGCCGGTCCAGTTGAGAATGTCTCTCTTAAAGGAACAATCCTTAAAACCTGCCCTAAAAAAGGATGCTGGATGGACATAAAGGTTTCAGAAATGGACACGATCAAAGTTCGATTTCAGGATTATGGTTTTTTTGTTCCCAAAGAGGGCCTCGAAGGAAAACAAACTATCATTAAAGGAGCCGCAAAAATGGATACCTTATCTGTTGAAATGTTAAGACACTATGCAAGCGATGCGGGGAAAACCAAAGATGAAATTGATAGAATAACTGAACCTGAATTTGTAATGCAGTTCACTGCAGAGGGAGTTTTGATTGAACGTTAAAACATTTATATTTCTCATTTGTGGAGTTTGCCTTATTAGTTCATGCAAAAAACAGACAAACCAAAATTTCCCGAACGAAATGAGCGAAATGGCTCTAGCAATGAGAGATATGACCGATAAACTAGAGAAAGTTAAATCAGATCTGAATGAACCATCTATCTCAAGACTCAATTTTAGATCTTTTGATTCCTTTAAAATGACGGATAAAAGCTTTGATAAACCAGGTTTTTCAGATATGGCCCAAAGATTAATTGTTTTATCAGAGAAGTTTGATTCTAATCCAACGACTCAAAACTATAATGAAATCATTTATATGTGCCAATCCTGTCACAATTATTTATGCCCTGGACCTCTGGAACTAATAAAAAAACTAGAGTATAGTGTAGATGATCTTGATCAATAAGTAAAATCCATATTTCTGATCATTAGTTTAAAGTGGTCATGAAGCTTAAAAAGCTGTTTTTTTATTAGCTATATTTACTTTCTCAACATCAATCGGTTTTGACAATCCCATATAAAAAGCAAGAAACCACATAACAAATATTCCATAAATCAAAAATACCAATTGCCACACCCACAGAGAAGGTAATCCGAAGGGGGTCCATGTCATGATGTTATTTGGATCAGAAAACAACGTGTTTCCTATGGTTGCAAATGGACCAAAACCCACAGCAAACCATATCAAGGTCAAAATCCAGGCAAGGGGAACCCATTTTTTTCTGTGCGGAGATATTCCGGACACCGATTGAATAAATTGATGACGACTTTTCTTTCTATTTATTTGAGATTCAGAATCTGGAAATAAAATTGTTCCAATTCCAACCGTAATTAGATTTGCAAATATCCCCCACCCCGCGCTGTGAATAGTAAGCGGATATGCTCCCCAGGGAACACCAAACCAAGATGAGGTCTAGTCCGTCAAAGTTACCGCAAGTAATCCCACGAACAGCCCTAAAACAACTGCCTTTGTTGAAAGTTTAGGGAAATAGCATAGCCCCATTAGCGCTGGATACATCTGAAAACCGTACGCAACTGCCAAGCCTCCGAGCATGACGATTGCTTGTGTAGAATTTGCGGCAACAAATAATGCCACCCCTGCAACAATAACAACAAAAACTCTACCAAAGAATTTCTGCGTTTTATCTGATGCATCTTTTGAAAAAAAACGTTTGTACACATCCCTTGTGACCATTCCACTAAATGTAGACATGTAGGCCGCTCCGGTGCTTTGCATTGCTGCTAAGGCACAAACTGCCAGAAAGCCCACCAGCCAAGGTGCTGATGAAGACATCAGATTGATTAACTGTGG
>CAZNQF010000049.1:7335-9370 GCA_964575125.1 uncultured bacterium | reverse complement strand
TAAGTTCTTGTCTGTCACCTCTGATAGCACACCGCTAGCTTGAAGGATATGCCCACCCAATCCCTGGAAAATGGTAAATGTAAAAAGTATAATTCCAATGATAACTGATGATGCAA
The DNA here is from genome assembly GCA_964575125.1 of uncultured bacterium. Taxonomy (GTDB): domain Bacteria; phylum Fidelibacterota; class Marinisomatia; order Marinisomatales; family AB-629-J13; genus AB-629-J13. The sequence continues at coordinate 9,254 of CAZNQF010000049.1, read as the reverse complement.
CCACCTGCTGCCAGCGAAATGCTTTGCTGGTTTTGTTAGAGAAAGACCACATTGAAAATGCTGGAGATGATTGAATGCCCATCAGGGCAAACATATATGTCATGCACATAATTCCTGTCCACGGTCCACCTACAGATTTTGAACCACTTGAAACCATTTGAACGGCACCAGGAATCGCAACTTTTGATGAAAATCCGTTGGGCGTAATTTTTGTATTCGTAGTTAAATCCTCAGACACAATTTTTGATAGTCCAACTTTAAACCCTTCCCAACCTCCCGAAAAGTGAATTGTGATGCAACCTAAAATGATAATCCCTAATGCCAAAAGAATACACTGAGCACAATCTACATATGCAACAGAACGCAATCCCCCGCTTGCAACATAGATTACCACGATCGCTGAAAGAGCGAACATCCCCAGTTCAACGGAGAATAAACCATCAGTGAGAACATTAAATAGATCACCCGATGCCCTTAGCTGAACACCTAAGTAGGGAACACTGAACAAAAATGCAACCAAAACTGTTAAAATTCGAATTGTATCACCACCATAATAATCGCTGTACATTTCTCCAGGTGTAATGTATTTGTATACCTTCCCCAGCACCCATTGCCTTCGCAAAAACAGCACACCCGTAAGTGGAATAGTTAAAGCATAAAAAGATGCAAAGGCATAAGGAAGCCCATCTGTAAAGATTTTACCTGGATGACCAATAAACGTCCAGCCACTAAAGCTGGTGGCAGTAGCAGCTAATACAAAAACCCAGACCCCGATAGATCGACCCGCTAAAAAATAATCTGCGGAGGTTTTAGAAGATTTTGCTCCTTTAAATCCCCAATAAAGACAGTAAATCCAATAAAGGGCAACAAAGCTAAATAGCCAGATTAATTTTGGATTCAATTTGGGGAACTACTAATTAACGGTGGTTTAAACTACTTCAAAAGCACCATCTTCTTTGTATCCACAAACTCTCCCGCCTTTATCTGATATAAATACACGCCAGCGCTTACAGGTCTACCTCTAGAATCAGTAGCATTCCACTGGACCGACTTGAATCCTGCTTGTTGGTTTGAATTAATCAATGTAACAATCTCATTACCTAACATATCAAATACAGTAAAGCTCACATCGCTATCTTGTGGTAAATCATAGCTTAAAGTCGTAATAGGATTGAAAGGATTAGGAAAATTTTGATGTAGAGTAAAGGTAGAAGGCACTACCGACTTTCGGTCTAATGCAAATCTATCTGCCATTGATACTACGATTTCTCCTGTTCCATCAAGGATATATTCTTTACCGCTCTCTGTGGATAAAATCCAGTTCATATTCTCACCAGCATCTACTTTGATAGTATAATCAATCGTAATCATTTCTGACTGATTTATAATCTCTATCTCTCCAGATTCTAGTGCAACCTTTGTATCACCAGAGAATCGAACGTCAAATATCATTTCAGAAAAAGTTGGTGGTAAACTATAGCTTAACATCTCTTCCTCTGGTATCTCTACTCCAAAATAGAGTTCTTTTGTATACGTCCCATTTGAAAAAGCAATTGAGTTAGTATGCTCCAGACTATTCAACGTAGAAATTTGTTTTGCTGAACTTCCAGATGTAAGTGTTATCTCACCCTCTTCTGTCGCACGAACCCAATAACCCTTGCCCGGATCAATGGTTTCAGGAGTAAAATAAATTCCATCTAATCCATAAATAGTACCATTTTGAATAATATCCTGTGAATATATATCTTCAGGTGAAATTGAACTGCTTATACCTGAAAAAAGGTTCCACCCTGCGGAGAGAGATATAGTGAGCTCTTCTGTGGGAAAACCTAATAATGATACAGGGTCATCCGTAGTTAACCTCAGTAGATAGCCAGTACCCTGTAGTAGGAGATCCTCAGCTTGATATATGGCGTTAT
>CAZNQF010000049.1:6891-7250 GCA_964575125.1 uncultured bacterium | reverse complement strand
ACCATCGTCATAGGTAGCACTGGGATTATAGTTTATTGCATCGGGGTCCGTGCAACCATGAACATAGGGCGCATCTTCACTGTAGATGGCTCCAGAATTGGTTCCATGATTTTCATTACCTGAATAGTCATGGGGATTATCACCCTGACCTGGAATAAATTTCCAGTATCCCTGCACATCATCTGATGAAGAATAATTTCCTGAGTTTACCATTGGGTCAAGGCCATTACCCTCGTTATAAATAGATGCTACTTCTTCGCTGTTTAGCGCTTTGTTCCATATTGCAACCTCATCTATGTTTCCTTGAATCTGTCTTGGAGAGAGGATAAAGTTCAGGTGATTAGTGGTTTAGACTCTGC
>CAZNQF010000049.1:0-6881 GCA_964575125.1 uncultured bacterium | reverse complement strand
CATCTATTGCTCCGCTTGCATTATCTGAAGCTTCCAGAACGCCGTTTATGTAAAGCCTTCTCCCGGTTGAGGAGCTATATGTTCCCACCAGATGGTTCCAATCACTATCTACAGATTGGCTAGTTAGCCATGTGTTGTTTCCTCCAACAGAGAGCCTCCAGACTATCTGGTAAGTCGAACCGGTCCATATTTGGATTTTTCTTCCGAGAGAACCTGCACCTATTATGTGGGGATAAGTGTTGGGTATCCCCGTAATCTTAAACCAGGCACTAATCGATATCTCATCGGTCTGTTCTAACAAATAGTTATCACCGTTACCAATATCAACGTAGTCATCTGTACCATCAAACTCCATGGAATAGTTATCAAGATAAACGCAGGTACCATCCTCAAAAACTGCTTCAGAGTCATAGTTTGATGCAAATGAATCTGTACAGCCCGAGCAGGTACTATTATCACCGTCACACTCACCGCACTCATCCACAATCCCCTCACCACCACACTCACCATAACAATCTACCACATTACCCTCACAATCACAGGAGTTATCTGGCATTTCAGCGCAGCCACACTCATATATAGCTCCCGGGCCATCACAAATTCCACACTCATCCTCTACATTTCCCTCACAGTCGCACTCACCTTCAGAAATCCCGCCCCCATCGCAGAGTCCACACTCATCTACGAGGTTCTCACAACAGTCTCCACTATCACCATAGACCGCGCCAGAACCACCACAAACTCCACACTCATCAAGATCATCGCAACATAGTGCTGAGTTGACAGCTATAGTAAAACTACTATCTAAAGCATCACAAACCCCAAAATAACAGTAACCCCATGCCTCAAATGTGCCATCATACTTAAGTACATAATTGTTCATAGTTCCAGTCTCAATACCTGCTACATCATGTAGGTCTTCAGGAATATCAGTTTGTCCATATCCATTATCTCCCCATGCAACTACCTCTCCCCCAATCTTAATAGCTAGAGAGTGATTTTGTTTCGCAGCTATGTGAGCCACATTATAGCCTGCGAGACCTTCGGGTGTCCACTCACAACCTAAGAGCACACAAGATTGCTCATCGTCAACGGAACCACAATCTTCACCGTGCGAAGTTTCCAAACCCTCAGGGCCACAGGTACCTGGGATATCAGCTGCATAACCGTTATCGCTTGAGCTTAACCCCCAACTAACAACCGTTCCATCAGAGCGGAGAGCTAGATTATGACTGTTCCCGCTAGCGATCTCGACAACATCATCCAATCCTTCTGGAATATCACATTCTCCGTTATTGCTTGCCCCCCAACATACTACCGTTCCATCAGAACGCAGTGCAAGACCATAAAGATATCCTGCTTAGACTGAGACTACATCATCGAGCCCTTCAGGAACCGCCAAAAATCCGGGGATTTGATATCCCCACGAGACTACCGTTCCGTCAGATCTAAGAGCAATGCTATGAGCATTGGAACTAGAAATTTCGACCACATCTGTTAAGTCTTCGGGGACATCTAAAAATCCCCAATTATATGGATCACTTCCCCATGAGACTACCGTTCCATTGGAACGAAGAGCAAGAGCATAATAATTGGAAAGTTCAATAGAAATAACATTATTAAGCCCTTCAGGGATATCCGTCTGACCATTGAGATTTTGTCCGGCTCCAGTTACCGTTCCCTCAGAGCTGAGAAACAATACATTAGGATAGTGGCTTGCAATTTTTCCATCATTCAAAGAATAATCTTCATAGTTTTCCCCTCCACAGTAACCACATTCATCCACACCGGCATCACCTCCACACTCTCCGTTGCAGTCCTCAACATTTCCTTCACAGTCACAGTCACCGTATGCTATATCAGAGCAGCCACACTCATATATAGCACCAGGACCATCACAAACGTCGCACTCATCATAGTATTCACAATAGTTTTCATTAGCTCCCATGTCCGGAGCGGAACCATTATACATTGATGGACTAATACCAACAACTGTCTCACTATTGATCTCTAAAAATGAGACTCCTGCATCTATGCAGGGAGACCCCTCTTGTAAAGTAAAATCGTTTGCTGCAGGATTTGTAAACAGTGGGTCTGCATCAATATTACCTGCCATCCAAATCAATTCAGGGTCCTCATAAGTTGGATGGGTATTAACCACAATGCCATCGTCCCCACCTTTAATATCAGAATATGCAACCGTTAATGTATTGTTCAAGTCATTATAATTATGAGAATTTAATAAAATCTCTTCTGGCAAATTATTCCAAAGAATGGAATTGACCACTCTCACACGTGAACCCATACTTATATAAATCCCTCCTCCAGTAGTACCCCACGTACCACTTCCCGTGGAAACATTATCGGAAAAAGTACAGTTGACAAATAAAGGATTCGCATGGGTTGATGCAGAAACTGCACCGCCACCATCAGCTGAGGTATTAAGACGAAATGTACAGTTCCTGAAAACATTACTGTTTTGCATTTCAACATTACTATATGTTGCTATATTTATTGCCCCTCCACTTCCACCAGCAGTGTTATTATAAAACTGGCAATTGTCTAGAACTGCATTCCCCGCAGATATACTCATTGCTCCACCAGAACCACTAGCTGAATTAGAAGTAAATGAAGTGTTTTCAAATATAGTATTCATTCCAGAAATAGAAGCTGCACCTGCTCCACCATCTAGGGTTTGATTCCCATAAAATACACAGTTCGTAAATGTAGGCGAAACTTCAGAGGTAGAGTCAGAATGTTGATACACATACAAACCCGCACCACCAGGCCATTCAATAGAATTGTTATTAATTGTACAGTCATCGAAGGTCCCGCCACTTGCACTAATGTTAATTCCTCCACCTAAATTATTATTAAAACTTGAGCTGGTCACAGTAGGATTAGCTCCACCGAGAATTGTCATGCCACGTCCTTGATTATTATTAAAGCTAGAATTAGTCACAGTAGCACTACCACCACTACTAAAAATTGAATAGCCATTTCCCTGATTATTATCAAAGTTGGAATCATTAATATAATAACCCGTTTCACTTGGATAGTATACCGAAAACCCTCCAGTATTATTATTAAAGCTGGAATTATTAATTACCGCTGACCCATAATATTGTACAATAGCATTACTTTGATTATCACCAAATAATGAATTATTGATGTTAAGTTCCTGGTAGTATGAAGTTACTGTGCCGGGCCATCCCGAACTATTTGTAATTGTGCAGTTATCAATAGTAGCAGACCGATGATACATAAAAATAGCGGATGAAGGTTCATCGGTAAAAGTACAATTAGTGAGTGAAAGGTCGAACCCAGAAACATACAAATCTGACCATGAATCTTCATTCCCGTTGTTATTAAAATCACATCCATCAATTATTAATTCATCGCCATCATCGCTCCACAATGAATCAGCTAAATAAAAATACAAAGAACCCTCAATATTATTTGAAAACGATGTGTTCCGTATTTCTCCAAAGCTACCATGAGAAGTGAGAGCACTTTTAGTGCCATTAAAGTTACTGCTCTCGATATAAAAATTCCCCCCCCAATACATCGATATTGCAGTGGTAAAGGATCCTCCAGGATGCTCATCTGTCCTAATAAAATCAGTGTGTAAAACTGAGATGTCAGAGCCATAAGATGAAATTTCGTTATTAATAAACGTAGAATTTGTGATAGTAATGTTAGTGTTATTTAAGCTGATTCCACTTGTAAATGAATCCGATGTATTACCCTCAAAGGTGCATCCGGAAAGTTCTAAAGTTGCATCCTGCGTTCTTATAGCACCAGCTGAAAATTCTCCGTGATTATTACTAAATGTAAGATTATTCATAACTATATCAGAATTTTTTAAATTGATTCCACCTCCATACCAATAGGCAGAATTATTCTCTAGAGTTAGTTGGCTAAGTATGGGGTTTGAATTATCTAAAAACATTCCTCCTCCCCAGCTTGATGATGAGCCCCCCGTAATAGTAAGATTTGAAATAGTGTTGTTAACGCAATCTTCCATAATAATAACTCTGTCTGTTTCCTCCGCATCAAGAGTGGTTAAATCTTCTCCCGACCCAATAAGGTTAACATTCGATATCATAACTAAAGGATAGCTCTCATCAGTGGAAGGCGAATAATTACCTTCCAAAAGATTTATATTAACAGGGTCATTACCAACTTGGTAAATCACACTCAATGCGTAATTAATAGTTTTGAATGGCTGTTCTTCTGTACCAGATATATCTGACCCATCCGTTCCATTTGGGTCAACCCACACATCATTGGTGACCGCTTCCAGCTCACCTGCCCCTCCCGAAAAATCTGAATCTGCTTCATCGATAGAAACCCAGTATTCAGAAACATCTTCATATTCTGAGGCAAATACATCAAAAAATGAAGCTGAAAAGTCAATATCTCCAGAATATCCCTTAGATTCAAATGTGTTTCCAGTCTCTGAATCATTATTCTCAAAAATATTGTTGGAAAATATGATCTCATCATCACGTGTAAGAACAGTTCTATCTTGAGAACCACTTCTGTCCTCATCAAATTCTACATCGTCATCATTGTTTAAAGCTCCCCCTCCTCCTCTTCTCGCCATCGCTCCTCGGGTATCTGAATCACCCCCATTATTCCTAATGTAATTGTATGTTATTTCGGGTAAACAATGGTCAATCATTAAACCACCACCCATGTAGTAAGTAATGGTATAAGTCGTATCAGATTCTGTTATAGTTTCTTTAACCCTTGTCCCCTGTCCATTCTGAATGGTAAATCCAGTTAATTTTGCACTTATAGCTTCTCCGGTTTCAGATGGACGAAACAATACACAACTGCCAAAAGAACCAGAGTTTTCAATATAATTGCTTCCATCAATAATAGTTGCATCTCTGTGTGAAATATCTCCATCAATAATAAAATGGCTCGCGAGGGTAATTTCCCGGTTAATACTAATATTTTCGTAATAAATCCCATCAGCAACAAGCACAGTGTCTCCATCAACAGAAGCATGGACTCCTTCCTGTATAGTAGCGTAGTCCGAAGGGACATGGATAGTAGCTGCTGAAAGAACTACAATTGATACAAAAAATTGGAATATCGACAATATTTTTTTCATGTTTATCTCCTAAATTCAATAAAAAGGGTAATAGATTCTACATTCCAAATTAGAATTTGTCAAGAAAGAAAATAAAGAAGGTGGAATCTCTAAAAATTAGTTTTATTCTGTTCCATAGCAATATTTCTTTCTTCAGGTGTTGCATAGTACTTGTCCCATTGAATTATTTTTTTCGCCATAATCTTACGATAAAAATAAGGGGAAAATATTGCTATATATAGCATGCCAAGATAGCCCTGTGGCAGCATCGGAGCCTCTGGATAAGGCTCAAGTTCCCAAAATTTTAAATTTGACTTTTCATGATGGGCTGAATGTCTGGTCACATTATAAAGAAGGATACTGCTAACAAAGTTATTTGAGTTCCATGAGTGTCTTTGACAAACGGGCCTATCGTGCTCTCTGACAAGTCCGTAATGTTCTATATAATTAATAGCTTCGAGAAAAGATTTAGCAATAAAAGCACATAATAAGTAGAAAAACATTCCGATTAAGCCCCCAATTAAATAGGCAATAATCGTAATTAATAGACTCCTTAAATAACCTATGATCAATCTATTTTTTATACCATAAGGATTATATCCTTTCCTTTTTAGCAGATTAGTTTCAATTATCCAAGCATCTTTTATCTCCTGAAAAATAGCTCGGAGAATAAATCCATATAGTTTCTCATTTCTCTTAGCGGTTGCTGGGTCGCTAGGAAGGCATACATTTTTATGGTGTCCATAGACATGCTCTATCGCAAAAGCACAGTCCCACGATATAGCAAGAAGCCAATTCCCAAAAAGCATATCAAATTTATTTTTTTTACGATGCACTAATTCATGTCCAGGCACCGTTCCTATAATGCCAATAAAAAGACTTGCTAAAGCTATTAATGAAATTTTATCTAGAAAGGTAACAGAGTTTTTAATATTCAAAAGATCAATATATAAATAAGTGTTAAAAATATTAATTAGCAAGATAGGACTATGGTTACCAAAAATAAATATAACCGTAAATAATAGAATAATTAAAAGAGGTAGGTTTAAATATATTGGCAGATTTATTAAACGAGGATAGGTATAATCTTCAATGGTTACATCCTTTTTAAACAAGACATCTCCTAATATTACAAATAATGAAAATCCAATAAAAAAATATGTGGGATAATGACTCCCCTGGGAGCATACGTATATTGCCAAAACTAGTATTAATGTAGAAATAAAATATTTTAGATATTTGTTCATAAATAATTTATAAAATATTATATAAAAAAATAATCCACCAAGCTATTAGTACAAGCATACCTAATAGAAAAACTTTAGCTCTATTTAGAACCTTATTAGAACTTAATCTGATATAACAATGTAAATATCTAGATACTACAAATATCCAAGCAAGGATAAGATCTAATTGAGAAACTTTATCAAAAACTAAAATAATAGATATTAAAAAATAAAAGAAAATTGGAAGTTCAAATTGATTTTTAAGTGTCTGCCTTGAGACAGCTACATAATCAGGAACCTCTCCTGTATATGTTTTAAAATAACTAAATTTTATAGACTTATTTATTGTTGCTTTTCTATTATCTAAATAGTTTTTAACATATAAAAATAATGTTAAAATCATCATTGAAATAGTAGGATAGAGTATTAAGGTTTTTTCCATTTTTTAATTTAAAATTAGATTTACAAGTTGAACTACATCTAAAATATTAATATATCCATCATCATTTATATCTGCACCTTCTAGCTCTACAGCTGCTGAGCTTAAAATA
>CAZNQF010000048.1:11700-12299 GCA_964575125.1 uncultured bacterium | reverse complement strand
GGAACATACATAACTCAAGAAGATGAGGATGGAAATGAACAAAAAATATATAATTCTAGGGATGAAGATGAATTAAAACAAATTGCAGGATTAGTAAAATCTGCAGTTGGATATCTGGAGAGTAGAGGTGATGTTGTAGAAGTTGAAAATATTCAATTTGATCGTACCTCTTTTGATGAGGATTTAAAATATTTTGAGCAAGCAGAGACAAGGGCAATGTGGGCAAGTGTGATAAATAAAGGTTTATTGCTTGTATCTGTATTAGTTGCAATTTTTATGATGAAGACGTTGTTTAAGCAGACCGATGCAGGATCGCCTGGATTACTAAACTTACTTGATGGAGAAGACAAAACTTTAGAAAGCCTTCCTGAGGGGGAAGAAGAACTAGAAAAACTGGAAGCAGGAGATGGAGCAGTGGATGAGACAGAGGATGAGGATGAAGATGGAGATGGAGATGAAGATGGAGATGAAGATGGAGATGAAGATGAAGATAGATATGACTGATGAGTGACTGATACTTCACGTTTATGTAGCACCCCTGCTCTAACGCTATCATCCTGTGTAACGCTATTACCCTGTGTAACGCTATTATCCTGTTG
>CAZNQF010000048.1:0-11690 GCA_964575125.1 uncultured bacterium | reverse complement strand
AAGAAGCAGATGATATATCAGAAACTGACGCAGAGTTAGCAAAGCTGGAAGAATATATGTCAGAAAACAAAATTAAACCTACCGATGCGCTAAAAGGTTGGTTTAGTAATTATCTAAAGAAAAATATGAATGAAGATGAGGGTGATGAAGAGTTTGATGAAGATATTTTTATTAAAAAACTCAGCCCAGAAGCAAGAGCAAAATTAAAAGCTAAAGATAAAATGACAACCGCAGTAATTGATTTTGCTAAAGAAAAACCGACCAATGCGTCAAAATTAATACAACAGAATTGGATGAATAAATAAAATGAATTCTATTATAATCGAACCACAGACGTTGACAACAGAGAGCCTATCATCAACACAGAAAGCAGCAATGTTATTAGTTGCTATGGGCGTAGATAATGCAGCCCAGGGCATGAAAAATATGAACGAATCTGAAGTTGAAAAAATCAGTTTAGAAATTGCGAAACTGCGGGATATCCCCTCTGATATTTTAGGGCAAGTTATCCAAGAGTTTTACGAAGTTATGATAGAGAATGAAACTCTTATGCAGGGAGGATTTGACTATGCAAAGGATCTCCTTGAACATGCGTGGGGTGACAAAAGATCTGACGATGTGATAAAACGGTTGGAGATTGCAACCGGAATTAGTGCATTTAGTTTATTAAGTTCTGTTGAAAATAAAAGAATTCTTGAATTTTTAAAAAAAGAACATCCGCAAACTGCTGCGTTGATTCTTTCAAATCTTAAGGTTGATCAGGCATCTTCGTTATTATCCGAGCTGCCGGAAAAATCTAGGATTGAAATTGCCTACCGATTAGCAACACTCGAAAATATCTCCCCAGAATTAATAGAAGATATAGAAGAGGTGCTTCGCAGAAATAGCAGATGGAGATGATAAAAAAAACGGAGTTGAAACCACTGCAGATTTACTAAATGCAATTGGACAAACAGATCAAAAAGTTATATTGGATGGATTAAAATCCATTGATGAACAGCTATGTGATGATATCTCAGCCTATTTATTTATGTTTGATGATATTGTTACCCTTACTGATGACGCAATTCAAGCTATCAATGGCGCAGCTGACGGTAAAATATTGGCTCAAGCATTAAAAGGTGCTAAAGATGAATTAACGGACAAATTTTTCAACAATATGTCAGAGAAAGCGGGAAGAATGTTACGTGATGAAATAGATGTGTTGCCTCCGATGACTATGAAAGATATAGAAAAATCCCAAAGTCAAATTCTACAGGTTGTCTTCGATTTGGAGAGTAAGGGTGATTTGACAATTACCCGTAGTGGTGATGATCCAGATCTCATCTAATATTTTTCAAACTGTCAAATGAATCATTTTACCTTCTCGGTCACATCTCCTGTAAATAAAATAAAATTTATAGGACAAGAATCATCTAGTCAATTAGAGTCAGATTCAAGTGACAACACTGATATTGTTATTGATGAACAATTATCCCTAGATAAGCAGATTGAGATTTTAGAAAAAGCCCTCGAACAAACACGGGAGGATGCCTACCAGGCGGGATTTAATGAAGGTCAAATTTTAAACGAAAAAAATCTACAAATTCGAATTGGTGAATTAAATGAAGATTTTTCACAGTTGGCAGAAGGATTATCAAAACAATATAAATCACAGTTCAAAGATTTAGAAAAAAAAGTATTGAGCTTGTCTTTACGAATAGCTGAGAAAGTGGTTCAGTGTGAGCTATCGCATAAAAAAGATATCACAGATTTCCTTACTAAGAAATTAAAAAATATAATAGAGAAGTTGATTGATCAAAAGAAAATCATAGTTCAATTAAATTCAGAATGGTTAAAGGAATTTAATAAGGATGTATTTCTCGATGAATATATATCATTTTTTTAATTTTACTAAAAATTTCAGGAGGATAAAAATTTAAATCTGGGAGAGTATATAGTTGAATCAGAAGATTCTTTAATTGATGGAACATTAGACCAACAATTAGCTGTCATGGACAAACATCTAAAAAAGGAATACCTAAAGTGGAGTTAACGGACCCTAAATTTAATTCCATACTTGAATCAATCGATGTTATTGATACGGTTCCCTCAGAAGGAAGAATATCTCAAATAATTGGAATGGTTATTGAAGCATCAGGTATAGAAGGCTCACTTGGCGAACTATGTTCAATTAGAACAAAAAACAATAAAATAGTTCAAGCAGAAATAGTAGGGTTTAAGGGAGACCGAATACTAATGATGCCTTTTGGTAATATCATGGGAATTTCACCGGGAAGCCCTGTATCTGTAAATCCCCAGCCCATGACAATTCCTGTTGGGCCTAATTTGTTAGGGAGAATTTTGGATGGGATGGGCAATCCCATTGATGGAAAAGGTCCTATAAACTGTACACATTTTCAGCCCGTTTACAATGCTCCACCTAATCCTTTGGAGAGGCAGAGAATATCAGATGTTATATCAACGGGAGTTCGCTCCATTGACGGTTTTTTAACCTTAGGAAAGGGCCAGAGAATGGGAATATTTTCAGGAAGTGGTGTGGGTAAAAGTATTTTATTGGGAATGATTTCAAGATTTACAAATGCAGAGGTTAATGTAATTGCTTTAATCGGAGAGCGGGGTAGGGAAGTACGAGAATTCATAGAACGAGATTTAGGACCTGAAGGATTAAAAAAATCTGTAGTAATTGTTGCTACGTCAGATCAATCAGCGATGGAAAGAATAAAAGGTTCTTTAATTGCGACCTCAATCTCAGAATATTTTCGTGACCAAGGTATGGATGTTATGTTTATGATGGACTCATTAACACGAGTTGCAATGGCACAACGAGAGATAGGATTAGCAGTCGGAGAACCGCCAACCACAAAAGGTTTTACGCCATCTGTATTTTCTTTTTTACCGAGATTACTTGAACGCACCGGTGCCGGAAAAATAGGAAGTATAACCGGTTTATACTCTGTGCTAGTTGAGGGAGATGATATGGATGATCCTATTGGTGATACAGCGCGATCAATTTTGGATGGTCATATTATCCTTTCAAGAAAATTATCTACAAAAGGGCATTATCCTGCTGTGGATGTATTAGATAGTGTAAGCAGACTATTTACAGAGATAGCAGATGAAAAACATATTAATTCAGCCCGTTCTGTGATTGAAATGCTTTCTGAATACAGAAACGCTGAAGATATGATATCTATAGGCGCATACGCAAAGGGGAGCAATGAAAAAGTAGATTTAGCTCTTCAGAAAAAAACGATCATTGATAATTTCCTTCGTCAGGGAATTAATGATTCATCTCCTTTTAATGATACCTTGAACTCACTTTTGACTATTTTGGATTAGGTTTAAGATGAAGCACTTCAAATTTCCATTAGAAAAAATACTTGATTATCGTAAAAATATTGAAGATAAAAAAGCAGAAGCACTTTATCAGTCTAGAACAAAGAAAAAAGATGAGGAAGATATCCTAGAGTTAATAGAAGAAGAAAAAAAAAGTATATTAAAAGAAGATAAAAGAGAAGACTCTAACACATTAAATGAATTAACCATTTCATCTGATTATTTAAATCAGTTAAACAATGAGATTGAAAAAAGTGAAAACAGGATTAAGGATGCAGATAAGGAAGTTGATAAAAAATTAATTGATTTAAAAGAAGCTTCTATTGAAAAAAAAGCTGTTGAAAAATTAAGAGAAAAAAAACTTATGGAACATAAAACTCAATTGAAAAAGGGTGAAAGAAAACAAATTGATGAGATAGCAAATAGGGCCCACAAAATAAAAGGTAACGGGAAATCATGAAAAAAATTATATGGGCTTTATTTCTTCTTCTAATATTATCTGCTATTGGTGGCTCAGTATATTATTTCTTTTTTATGACAGATAGTATAGATCCTGATACTACGGAGGATGTGACTTCAGAGTTACCTGATTCATTAAGAGATTCATCCTATATCAAGATTCCCAAGACGGACTCACTTGGTGTCGCAAACTCTAAATATACTGTAAATCTTATTCGTATATTAAAAAATGATAAAGAGTTTCTTAAATGGGCAGCATCAAGAGGTATGGAGCCAGATGATATTGACATTTGGATAAAAGAGATTTCTGAAGTGAATGCTGCTATTGCTGAAAAGGATTCCGTTATTGATGAACAGAATCCTGTTATTGCTGAGAAGGATTCATTTGATATTAAATTAATTGACTCAAGAGAAACAGTGGATAGTCTATATAATCAATTAACCCTTAAAGAGAATCTTTTAAATGATTATAAAACGAAATATAAGGATCTTCTCATTGAGGCTGAAAAGGAAAAATTACTATCAGAGTCTATCAAGGTTTTAGCCAAAACTTATGAGTCAATGAAACCGAAAGAATTAAAGCCAATTTTGACAAATGTCGATGATGGCACGGTAATTGCTATCTATAACAATATGAGTAATCGAAGTAAAAAAATAATTTTTAAATCCTTAAATTCAAAAAGGGCAGGTAAAATTACTGAAATTTTAGCGGGTGTTGATCGAGATGATTAAGATGAATATTATGTCTCCAGATATTCCTATGGATGATAAACAACTAAAACAACCTGCTGATGATCAGAAAAATGCATTTTACAGTGCATTTGATATCCATTTTAATCCTGTATTTAACCACTTTTTAAAAGGAACTGAATTGAAGGGTAGAGTTAGCGCAACTCTAATGAAGAAATTTGGAGATACCTATAGTGATACCGATATATCAAATAATAATAGTTCTAAGAAGTTGAAACCAAATGAGATAAAGCAAAAATCCAATAACTCAGTTAAGTCTGTTAAGGATGATAACCGTGAACTGGGAAAGCCTAACCATGTTAAGGAAAATTCTACCCATAAAAAACAATCAAAATCATCACCTGTTATTTCAAACAAAGGAAATCATACTTTTATAGATAAGAAAGCCAATTTAATTTTAGGTTTAGATGGAAAAACGTCACTAGTTGATGCTCCCAAAGTTAGCGACTCCTCTCAAAATCATTTGCAACCTATAGAGAAAGTTAATAAAGTACAGTTAATTTCTCGTATTTCACACATTATCCAGCAAAAAACATCATTAGATGGGTCACAGGCTGCCCGATACAAGATCGATGGAGGACAGTGGGGAAAACTGGAATTAAAATTATCTCAAAATAATATAAATACACAAGCTACTTTGATTGTTGAATCTGAAACTGTTAAATCCATCATGGAAAAGATCGTAACTGAAATTAAAGAGAATTTAAATGAAAGAGGTATGAAGTTTGAGTCATTTAATGTTGAAGTAGAAACAAATACAAAGAATTATGATGAGGAAAAATGGGAATCCAAAAATGTATACTATGAGGCTGATGATGAGGAATCAAATTACTCTAAACAAGCATCGGTACGACAATTTGGGTACAATACAATTGAAATTTTAGCATAAATAAAAGAGACTATAATCATGAATGAAATATCATTATTAAATAACACATCAAATCAAAGTAGTATATCCGGATTTGGAAATACTGCAATGGCAAAAGATGAATTTTTACAGTTATTGGTTGAACAATTAAAACATCAGGACCCAATGTCTCCTATGAACAGCCAGGATTTTGCTTCTCAGTTAGCTCAATTCAGCTCTCTAGAACAGCTGACAAATATGAGTGGAATGATGGAAGAAAGTATGAAAGTTGATCTAATGCTAACTCAGGCGATTAACAACACAATGTCAACCACCTTTATTGGAAAAACTATATCCGCAGCGGGTGATAAAATTTCCTTAATTAAGGACACACCGGTTGATGCCACTTTTCAATTGAATGATCAAGCGGAAAGTGTAACCGTAAATATATTAAATAATGCTGGTAAAATTGTTAAAGATTTTGAATTAGGTTATACATCAAAAGGTAAACATACAGTTTCTTGGGATGGAAAAGACTCCAATGGTAATAGTATGCCTGAAGGGAACTACAAAATGCAGGTTAAAGCTGTTGATTCTGATGGAAATACTGTTGATTCAGTTACAATGGTTAAGGGATTAATAACAGGTATTAAATATACTGAGGGAAGTGCTGTATTTGTTGTTGATGATGAAGAGATACCTTTTAATCAGGTTTTGGAGATCAATAGTTCTGATCAGTAGCACATGAGAGTAGGTATGTTACAAATTCAAAATAATATTAATGATCTTCAATCTAAAAGTATTGGAAGGGTTACTTTTTCAGATAAAAAATCCGAAAATCAAGGTGTTGATATATCCAACATCTCATTCAAAGAAGTTTTAGATAATAAAATATTTAATGATAATTCTATTACATTTTCTGATAAAGCAAATAAGAATTTAATGGACATAAACGGACCATTAAATATTGACCAGATCACTCGATTGGAATCAGGTCTAGGGAGATTTAAAGAGAGGGGAGCAAAAACAGGAGTTCTATTAATGGATGAAACTGCTTTTGTAGTTAATGTAAATAAACAAAGCATTGTATCTACAATGGGAAAAGAAAAAGTGCAGGAAAATGTATTTTCAAATATTGATTCTTTTGCAGTGGTTTAATTAATAATTTATTGAAAAGCTAAATTTTTAGGAGATAAAATGAGCACAAATGGACTAAACATTGATGGTTTCTCAACTGCTATCTCAGGGTTGAATGCCCAGCAGTCGAAACTGGAATTGGTCGGAAATAATATTGCCAATATTAATACTATTGGGTTTAAGTCATCGAGAATGACATTTGCCGAACAATTTGGATCTACCATGGGAATTGAATATACGGCATTTAAACAAGGAGGATTTCAATCTACAGGGAATGTGATGGACCTTGGAATCAATGGAAATTCATTTTTTGTGCTTAGAAATGGAGATGATAATTATGTCACTCGTGATGGAAGTTTTTCGTTTGATAAAGCTGGAGTGTTGGTAAATGGAAAGGGCTATGCAGTTCAAGGATGGTCTATAGACCCAAAAGACAGCACAAAAAAAAGTACTGATATTGGGGATATCGTTATTGATAGCCAAATGGTCTTAGATGGACAAGCAACAAAAAATATTTGGTTAAATGGAAATTTAAATTCAGGATTAAAATCTGTAAAAGAAGTATGGACAGGTGTAGTTCCTTTTACTACGATAGTTGATGGTACAAAGGTAAGTGCAAATTTAGATACAGAGATTAATAACCTAGAGCAAGCAACATCTCCATTGCAGGAGGGTGACTCGATACATTTATCAGGAACAGATAGAGAGGGAAATAATGTATCATCTATTTTTACATATGGAGAAAATTATGATGGAATCAAACTAGAAAATTTGGTCAATAAAATTGATATTACTTTTGGTAATGACACTCAAGTTCAGCTTGATAGTGGAAAAATTTTATTAACCGATGTTGAGTCAGGAGAAAGCAATACATCAATAAATTTATTTATTGATGAGAATAATAACGGAATCATAGATATTCCTGGTTTTACAAATACACAATCTGGTTATACTCCACTGGTTAAAACTTCTATGGTTGTTTATGATTCACTAGGTAAAGCACATGAATTAACTATAGAATATGAAAAATCTGAGAATCCGGGAGAATGGAATGTTTTGATCGAACCCAATGGTACAGAATCGATCGTTAGTGGAGGATCAGGAACTCTCAAATTTGACACAAATGGGAGCTTTCTAAATTTTGAATATAATGATGGTTCTTCGGAATTTAGTCTTGACCCCGGGAATGGTACTTCTCAAATGAATATAAGTATCAATATGAAAAATTTTGATGGATTTGTCGGAGTTACCCAGTTTGATTCCGTGTCAAGCCTTGGGATGAGAGCACAAGATGGAACACAACCTGGTGAATTGACCGGTTTTAAGGTGGATGAAGAAGGTATTCTTAAGGGCCTTTTTACAAATGGAGAAACAATCAATTTAGCACAGGTCGGGACAGCTCGATTCAAAAATGAAAGTGGTTTGAGAAAAATTGGTGGAAGCTTATATCAAGAATCACCTGAAAGTGGAAAAACAGTATTGGATACGGCCTTTGAAAATGGTTCAACTATTAATTCCGGTGTTTTAGAGATGTCGAATGTTGATCTTGCGAATCAATTTACACAAATGATTGAAGCTCAAAGAGGATTCCAAGCAACATCTAGAGTTGTAACAACATTGAGCGAAGTGTTAAATGAAGCTTCACGACTAAAAAGATAAAATATTATTTAACTAACATTAATCAAATATCATTATGGCAACATTATTATCAAAAGAAGAAATTGATGCTCTATTAACGGACGTTTCCGGCGGAGGTGTAAATGAAAATTTACATGATAATGACGATAGAAAAATATGGGCATATGATTTTAAAAATCCAAACTTAGTTCATAAAAATCAAATTAGGTTGATGGAATCTTTGCATGAGAGTTTAGTTAAAAATATAGGTGTATTTTTATCTGAGCAGCTTCGTTTGACGGTAGATATGAACTTGGTCTCTATGGATCAAATTTTATATTCAGATTATATAAAATCTGTGACATCACCCGGAGCACTATATGTAGGAAAGATTGAAAATCCTGATTCTCAATTTATTTTTGATTTTAGTCCACAGTTAGCTGTTTTTATAGTGGAAAGATTGTTGGGAGGCGAGGGAAGTTTTGTTGGTGATGTAAGACCTATTTCAGTAATTGAAAAACGGATTATGAATAGGTTTGTTAAAAAAGTATCTACAGAAATTCAATCAGCTTGGCAACCTTTAAAACAAAATAGTTGTACAATCAACAGATTTGAGGATAACCCTGAATTTGTTCAAATTGTTCCTGCATCAGATGCGGTTGTTATAGTTTCAATTGAGGCAAAAGTGAGAGGTAATTCATCGGTATTAAATATTTGCTACCCATACAAATGGATAACCGCTTTATTATCATCGTTAAATATACAGGAACAATATCTATTGAAAGAAAAGGAACAAACGATTTCAGGTTCTAAAGAGGTTGCAGAGAGCATAAATCAGACTCCAATGATTTTAAGAGCAGTTTTAGGAAAGATTAATATATCTGTAAACGATTTTATAAATCTTTAATGTGATGATGTATTAACTCTGGGCACAAGGGTTTCACTAGATATTCCCTTTTCAGTTAACAAAAAGAATTTATTTTTTGGTACTGTGGGACAATACCATAAAAGATATTCTTGTCGAATAAATTCAGTTACTACAGGAGAAGATAATGAGTAATATTGATAAAAATAAAATGGAAACATGGTTTACAGAAAACCATGATTCAATGATTGAATTATTAAAAAATGTATTAAACCAGAAAAAAGTTGTATTTGATACAACTATTACAGATGAACATAATGTTTCAGATTTAGTTCTATCTGAGGAATACCCACGAGTCGGGATTCAATTCATTGCATCTAGAGAAGATTCACTAGAAAGTCATTTATTGACGATAGATATAGAGTCAATGAATAACTTATATTCTATGATCAGTGGCGAATCGTTTGAGGGAGAACTGACAGAAGAACAAATGAGTACCGTTCAAAATAGCTTAGATGCACTGTTGAAAAAAATATCTAATTTGTTTAAAGAAGAATCAGATTCGGTAAACTTTCAGGATATCTCAATTACCCGTTATGATTCTGGCGATAATATTGAAAAGCTTTTACCTAAAACTGAGGGTCTATCATTAATACATACTTTTTCTTTTGGAAAGGAAAAAATCATTTCTAATCACTATTCTTGGTCTAAACAAGAGGGAGATGATTTGATTGATGTCTCTAGCGCTGAATTTGATACCTTTAAAACGGATAGGGATGATTCTAGTAGTCCGAGAAATATGGATATGCTTATGGATGTAGAGCTTGAAGTACTAGTGGAATTGGGTAGAAAATCTATGAAGATTCAGGACGTGCTTAAGTTAGGGAAAGGCTCCCTAATCGAACTGGATAAATCAGCTGGTGAGCCGTTAAGTATATTTGTGAATAACCGTAAGCTCGCTGAGGGAGAGGTTGTTGTCGTTGATGATAGTTTCGGTATTCGTATAACAAAGCTAGCCTCAACAAAAGAAAGAATTAAAAGTCTTGGATGATTAATATTAGTAGATTTATTAAAATTCGAGGAGGAAATCCATTAGTTCGCTTTTCGGCTACACTTTTTATAATCTCTATAGTCATATTGTTATTATTCCTTTTATTTCCAGGAGACAATAGTTCAAGTGATTTAGTTTCAAAAAATCTTGGGCAAAATGGAGATCCTATTCAATTTAAATCTAATTTTGCACATTATTTATTAAAGACCTTAGGTGTTACAGGTTTTATAGTGCTTATAATATTGGTTGGATTTAAATGGTACAAAAACAAATTATCTATTGAAAACAATTTTTTCTCTATGGATGTTCTAGGCAAACAACATCTTAGTCCAAAACAATATTTAATGATGGTTAAAATAGATGAGAAAAAACTTCTTTTGGGAGTTACTGATCAATCCATTCAACTTGTAAAAGAATTTAACAGTGAAAATGTTGAGTCAAACGTTCAAGATATAGATAAAAGAGCAAATCTATAACAATATATCTATTTTAGAGAATTAAATAACCAATTAAAATGATAAGAATCATAAGTAATAGAATAAAGACAATAATGATGATAGTTCTTGTTCAAGGGTTGTCATTTGGACAAAATATTCTACCAAAAATTACTATGGGCTTGGAAGAAAGTACAGGTCCTAGTGATTTTGTTTTGACAATGCAAATTGTGTTTCTTATTACAATTTTATCGTTAGCGCCATCGATTTTAATTATGATGACTTCATTTACACGTCTTGTGATTGTATTTCATTTTTTGAGATCTGCGCTTGCAACCCAAACTGTGCCATCCAACCAAATATTGATTGGTTTAGCATTGTTTATTTCTATCTTTATTATGAAACCGGTTATAACAGAGATCAATGATACGGCACTTCAGCCTTATCTAAACGAGGAGATAACACAAAAGGAAGCACTTGAAAAGGCATCTGCTCCCATCAAAACATTTATGTTTGAACAAACTAGGGAAAGAGATATAAGTCTATTTCTGCAATTACGGCAAAAAGATAAGCCAGCTTCTCTTGATGACCTATCGATCTTTACACTGATTCCCGCATTCATAATTAGTGAATTAAAAACTGCATTTCAAATTGGTTTTTTACTTTATTTGCCTATGTTGGCAATAGATATGGTTGTTGCAAGTGTACTGCTTTCTATGGGTATGATGATGTTGCCTCCAATAATGATTTCGCTTCCGTTTAAATTATTGCTATTTGTACTTGTAGATGGTTGGTATTTAGTAATTGAATCTTTGGTAAAAGGTTTTGCATAATGACACCAGATTTTGTTACATATATAAGTAGAGAAACCCTCATAACAGTTTTATATATAGCTGCACCTATTTTAGGAACAACCTTAGTTGTAGGGTTAGCCGTTGGTATATTTCAAGCAGTTACATCAATTCATGAAATGACCTTAACCTTTATTCCAAAAATGGCAGCTGTAGCAATAATGTTGCTTATTTTGACACCTTGGTTTCTGGATGTTCTTGTCCGATTCACTCAGGAAGTCATGTACCAAATACCTTTTATGTCTCCCTAAAATCTGAAATTTTGATTTATGTCTGACCTCTCTCTGGTAAATATAAATTTTGTTAAACTAGTTATATAGATAAGCTTTCACACACTCCA
>CAZNQF010000047.1:10580-12581 GCA_964575125.1 uncultured bacterium | reverse complement strand
TTGCCACGGATGAGGTAGATATAATAGTTACACCGGTGAATGATGCTCCTGTGTTGAGCAGTATAGGTGTTCAGTCGACTCCTGAAGATACATCGTTGACCATTTTACTTTCAGCTGAGGATGTGGATGACATAGATCTAGTATTCAGTGTTTCTAGTAATAATAATGCGGTGACCGTTTCAATTGATGAAGATCAACTAACTATGACACCTGCATTAAATTACAATGGTGATTCAGAGATTACCGTAACGGTGAGTGATGGGATATTAACAGATGAAGAGACTTTTGTGTTGACAGTTACTCCTGTAAACGATCCACCAACCATATCCTTGCCAGAGAGTTTCACATTTGCTGAGGACAATTCATTGTTGGTTGATTTTAGTGGATACATTTCAGATATAGATGAAGATGCATTGACATTGTCGGTTACAGATAACGATAGTGTCACAGTTGACATAGTTAATTTTGATATCACATTTGGCTCAGTGCAGGATTGGAACGGAACTGAGACAGTTACTTTCACAGTAAATGATGATCAGGGTCGCTTGGTTGCCACGGATGAGGTAGATATAATAGTTACACCGGTGAATGATGCTCCTGTGTTAACAGATATTTTAGATCAGGGGACCGATGAGGATATTCCGTTAACCATTGTATTGACGGCTGATGATGTTGAGAATGCGGCAATTAGTTTTACAGCTTCCAGTGATGTTGATGCAGTTTCAGTTTCCATATCTGGAGATCAATTGACCATAGCATCTGAGTTGGATTATTTTGGTGCGGTTACTATTACAGTGACAGTGAGTGATGGTTTTTTAACAGATTCAGATACATTTGAAATGACAATTCTGCCGGTGAATGATGCACCTATTGGTAATAGTGATACTTTTGTAATGCAGGAGGATGATGTATTAACAGTCGATATCCCTGGGGTTCTTCTTAATGATACTGATGTAGATAGTGATAATCTGATTGTTACTTTAATAGAGAGCCCATCATCTGGAGAATTAACTTTAGATATAGAAGGTTCATTTGAATATATTCCTTTTGCATCATTTAATGGGTTCGATGGATTTATGTATGCAGTATCAGATGGTGAGTTATCTGATACAGCTTCTGTGATTATCGATGTTGGTGCAACGAATGATCTTCCAGTTGCAATCAATGATAATTATACAACTGAGGAAGATTTAATCTTAGTTGTTGCCTCTCCCGGTGTACTTGCAAACGATACAGATGAGGATGTAGATGATATATTGCAAACTGAATTATTCAGTAATGTGAATAATGGTATTTTGATTTTAAATCCTGATGGCTCTTTTACATATGAACCTGATAATGATTACACTGGATTTGATGAATTTATCTATAGGGCATTTGACGGATATGCTTATTCAAATTTTGATACAGTTTTAATCACTATTAACCCTATAAATGATTCCTCAATTATAACGGGTCAAGTTGAATTAATTACTTTTGAAGATACTCCACTGGTTCTCAGATTAGATAATTTATTGGTCACAGATATTGATAATACATATCCTCAGAATTTCACACTCACAGTTCTTGCAGGTGATAACTATACTTTTGAGGATTCTACAATAACTCCGGTTCCAGATTTTGATCAGAATTTGACTATTCCTGTTTATGTAGATGATGGTGAATCTGATAACAGTCAGAGTAACACCTTTGATCTGACAGTGATAGTCACACCGGTGAATGATGCTCCTGTGTTGGATAGTATAGGTGCTCAGTCTACTTCTGAAGATACATCGTTGACCATTTTACTTTCAGCTGAGGATGTGGATAATGCCGAGCTTAACTATAGTATAGTAAGTGAGAGTTCTCAGATAACTGTTCTGTTAGATGGTAATCAGTTAACCTTAACACCAGCACCAAATTACAATGGTGATTCAGAGATTACCGTAACGGTGAGTGATGGATTCTTAACAGATGAAGAGACTTTTGTGTTGACAGTTACTCCTGTAAACGATCCACCAA
>CAZNQF010000047.1:7563-10480 GCA_964575125.1 uncultured bacterium | reverse complement strand
TTGCCACGGATGAGGTAGATATAATAGTTACACCGGTGAATGATGCTCCTGTGTTGAGCAGTATAGGTGTTCAGTCGACTCCTGAAGATACATCGTTGACCATTTTACTTTCAGCTGAGGATGTGGATGACATAGATCTAGTATTCAGTGTTTCTAGTAATAATAATGCGGTGACCGTTTCAATTGATGAAGATCAACTAACTATGACACCTGCATTAAATTACAATGGTGATTCAGAGATTACCGTAACGGTGAGTGATGGGATATTAACAGATGAAGAGACTTTTGTGTTGACAGTTACTCCTGTAAACGATCCACCAACCATATCCTTGCCAGAGAGTTTCACATTTGCTGAGGACAATTCATTGTTGGTTGATTTTAGTGGATACATTTCAGATATAGATGAAGATGCATTGACATTGTCGGTTACAGATAACGATAGTGTCACAGTTGACATAGTTAATTTTGATATCACATTTGGCTCAGTGCAGGATTGGAACGGAACTGAGACAGTTACTTTCACAGTAAATGATGATCAGGGTCGCTTGGTTGCCACGGATGAGGTAGATATAATAGTTACACCGGTGAATGATGCTCCTGTGTTAACAGATATTTTAGATCAGGGGACCGATGAGGATATTCCGTTAACCATTGTATTGACGGCTGATGATGTTGAGAATGCGGCAATTAGTTTTACAGCTTCCAGTGATGTTGATGCAGTTTCAGTTTCCATATCTGGAGATCAATTGACCATAGCATCTGAGTTGGATTATTTTGGTGCGGTTACTATTACAGTGACAGTGAGTGATGGTTTTTTAACAGATTCAGATACATTTGAAATGACAATTCTGCCGGTGAATGATGCACCTGTATTAACATTAATTGGGACACAAGAAACGGATGAAGATGTAATATTTAATAAAATCTTATTGGCAAATGATGTTGATGATTCCGAATTAATATTTTCAGCAGTAAGTGAGTCAGATGATATATCAATCCTTATTGATGGTGAGTTCCTTATTGTTGAACCTAATTTAAATTTTAATGGTACAGTTAGTATAACAGTTACCGTTAGCGATAGTTTATCTAATGACTCTGATGACTGGTTGTCTGATTCTGAAACTTTCTTTTTAAATGTTAATTCAGTAAATGATGCTCCCGTACTAACAGTAATTGGTGCACAGGAAATAAATGAAGATGAACCAATATCTATTTTAATGCAAGCGGAAGATGTTGATGGTGATCCAATCAATTATATTGTTGAGAGTGATTCGCCTTCGATTAATGTTAATAATAATGATGAATTGTTAACAATTACACCAGCGGAGAATTATTTTGGTACTTCACAGATTACTGTGACTGTAAGTGATGGACTACTAATGAATTCAGAGATTTTTGAAATTACCGTTATCTCAGTGAACGATCCTCCGGATATATTTTTGCCAAGCATTTTTACATTTGATGAGGGTGGCAGTCTGGCTGTAGATTTTTCACAATACATTATTGATGTAGATGAAGGTGATGTTTCCATCTTGACTGTTTCAGATATTAATTCAATATCGGATACAATCGATTTTATTACTATTGATATTAATAACCTAGATGTCCATTTTGGAGTTACGGATGGAGATCTTTCCGGTGTTGTGGAAATGATTTTTTATGTTTCAGATGAGATAGCTTCTGAAAGTGCGGTTGTCAGTATTCTTGTTAGTTTAGCTAATGATAACCCTGTATTAACTGAAATAGGTCCACAGATTACAAATGAAGATTCAACTCAATATATATCTTTATCAGCATATGATGTTGATAACACATTTAATTATCTTATATTTTCAGCAGAGAGTGATAATGACTCAGTAATTGTATCAACTCCATCAGGTATTTCAGACCAAGGAGATGGACCTAACACAGCGTTAAGCACGCTTTCAATTGAAACCGTCGAAAACTATTTTGGGGTATCAAATGTTTCTTTAACTGTTAGTGATGGTTTTTTAACGGATGTAGAACTTTTTGAATTAACAGTAAATCCTGTAAATGATGCTCCTATAATTTCAGGGCAAGTTGAGTTGGAAATCCTTGAAGATGTTTCGCTGAGTTTATTTTTGAATGATTTATTTTTTACAGATGTTGATGAGGATGAGTTCACTATTTTTACTTTAAGTGTTATAGATAGCTCTAATAATAATAATTATACAGTTGAGGGGAATATTGTAATTCCTGATGCAAATTATTTTGGAACTTTGACAGTCCCTGTTACAATTGATGACGGAGCAGGACAAAACAGTGATAGTGATATATTTGACCTAATTATTACAGTTGTTTCAGTGAATGATGCTCCGATTGCTGATATAATTTCTTTAGAGACTGCCGAAGATACACCATTAATAGTATCATTGACCGGTTCTGATGTAGAGAATAGCGTACTGACTTTTGAAATTATGACAGGTCCGAATAAGGGAACATTAACGGGTGATTTCCCAGAAATAATATTTGAGCCAAACTCCAATTATTTTGGGGACGACGTATTTACTTATCGTGCGTTCGATGGTATAGCATTTTCATCTCCTGCAACTGTTTCTATTTATATTGCACCTGTAAATGATACTCCAGAGATTTCAAGTCAGAATGATATAGATAGTCCGGAAGATGAAACAATTGAAATTTTCATAACAGATTTAGATATAATTGATGTAGATAATACTTTCCCAGATGATTTTAATTTAACTGTTCTTGAGGGTGAAAATTATATCTTTGAAGGAAATGTAATAACTCCTGAATTAAACTTTAACGGTAATTTAAGTGTGCCGGTTTTTGTTGTGGATGGTATTGATACAAGTGACACTTTTGATTTGGTTGTTTATATTACCCCCGTTAATGATGCTCCGGTACTTCCAGAACTTTCATCGGAGTCAACATC
>CAZNQF010000047.1:2997-7463 GCA_964575125.1 uncultured bacterium | reverse complement strand
TTTAACGGATGAGGGTAGTTTTGATATATCAGTTACACCAGTAAACGATGCTCCTACTCTTGAGTTACCTTCTAGTTTTACATTTTCTGAAGATGGAAGCTTGGAACGTGATCTCACAAATTATATAGAAGATATTGATGGAGATGCATTGGTATTAACAGCAACCGGATATAGTGATATAACCATTGATATTGACGGTTATATTGTTACATTTGGTGCGGTTTCTGATTTCAATGGAACAGAGGATGTAACCTTTACCGTTGATGATGGTCAATCACGTTTAACTGCCTCGGACAATATTTCGATTATAGTTACCCCCGTTAATGATGCTCCGGTACTTCCAGAACTTTCATCGGAGTCAACATCTGAAGATACACCCCTTACCCTTACATTGTCTGCAGATGATGTAGAGAATGATGATTTGACTTATTCAGCAGAGAGTGATAATGAGAATGTAACTGTATCTGTTGATGGAGATCAGTTGACCATGTCACCACTTTTGAACTACAACGGATCTGCAAATATTTCAATAACTGTAAGCGATGGATTTTTAACGGATGAGGGTAGTTTTGATATATCAGTTACACCAGTAAACGATGCTCCTGTCGCGCTAAATGTCAGTGTGACCCCTAGTAACCCAGAAAATAGTGATGACCTCAGTTTAGGTTATGATTATTATGATGTGGATAATGATAATGAATCAGAAACAACGCGATTGTGGTATAAAAATGGTGTACTACAAACACAATATGAAAATATTAATACAATTCCATCTGTCTCTACTTCATGTGATGAAGAATGGTATGCAATAGTAATACCAAATGATGGTATTGTTTATGGTGACACAGTTCTATCAAATCTCGTTGAAATATGTAGTGCTAATAATCCTCCTGATTGGACTGAGATTCCTGATCAATTTATTGATGAAGATAGTGAAAATAATATTTTAAATATGGAAGGGTTAATCGAAGATGAGTCTTTGGTACAGTTGGAATTTGGAGTGTTTTTTAACTCTGATTCTGTTCATTTAGGAGCAAGCTTTATCGGTAGTGAATTATTTTTAACATCAAAGGTGGATAATTATTTCACTGTTGAACCAATTCAAATGGTTCTAACAGCGAATGATGGAGATTATACTGACTGGACCAACTATATAAATGTTTATATAAATCCAGTAAATGATTCTCCAGTAATAGATGAGATAGATAATCAAAATACAAATGAGGATACACAATTATCAATTGACCTTTCCGGTTCAGATATAGATGGTGATGTGCTTAGTTTTAATGCTACCAGTGGAGATACATCTATAGTAAGTGTTTTTGTGAATGATGATCAAATGTCAATTATTCCTACATCGCATTGGTATGGAACGGTTGATATTTCTGTAGCAGTAAGTGATGGAAATTTAACGGATTCGGAAATATTTACATTGAATGTGCTTCCCGTAAATGATGCACCGGTGTTAACAGAAATTGGTACCAACACAACCACTGAAGATAATTCTTTATTGATAGAGCTTTCTGCATTTGATATTGATGAGGATGAATTAACTTTTACCTCTGAGAGTTATAATGCAAATGTTAGCGCTTCTATAGATGAAAATCAATTAACCCTGACCCCCTCACAAGATTTTAATGGTTCGGCGCAAATAAAGGTAGTTGTATCTGATGGAGAACTATTTGATGAGGAAATATTTCAATTAAATATTTTACCAGTAAATGATTCTCCAACCTTAATTACAGTTGGTTCACAACAAACATCAGAAGATATTCCAATTACAGTTTATTTATATGGAAATGATATTGATGGTGACATTTTGAGCTTTGATGCGGAGAGTGGAGGAGAAGAAGTGTTGGTGTCAGTTGTTGGAAATCAATTAACGCTAACCCCGATTGAAAACTGGTTTGGTTCAATAAGTATATCTATAGAAGTGAGTGATGGAGATTTAATTGATTCAGAAATTATTGATTTAATTGTTAATCCTATAAATGATTCACCAATAATTAGTGCTATCTCTGATACATCGACATCGGAAGACACTCCTATTACAATTGATTTGTTAGCAAATGATGTGGATGGTGATGACCTTGAATTTACTGCAGTAAGTACTAGTAACAATGTAACAGCAATAATAATAGAAGATCAGTTATCATTATCCTCTTCAGAAAATTGGTATGGTTTATCTATAATTACGGTTACCGTTTCAGATGGAGTCTCGACAGATTCAGATTTATTTGAGCTGACTGTGACGCCGGTGAATGATGTTCCTGTTATATCGGACATTGCAGATTCTTCTACATTTGAGGATATATCATTGACAATTAATTTATATGCAAATGATATAGATGGTGATAACCTTAATTTTACAGCTGAAAGCGCTAATGAGGATGTTGTAGCCTCTGTAGAAAATGATCTTTTGACTTTAAGACCTTCAGACAATTGGAATGGTTCAACCATTATATCAGTTTCAGTCAGTGATGGAGAATATAGTGTATCAGACTTCTTTGGATTTGAGGTAATTGCATTAAATGATTTACCAACAGCCGTAAATGACTATTCGATAGTTAATGAGGATGGAATTGTAAATGGTAATATAATGATAAACGACAGTGATTTAGATGCAAACTATAACGACCCTACTGATTTTTCTTCACTTAGTGTGAGCATGTTAGATAGCACTGAGAATGGAATTAGCAATTTATCATCAGATGGTTATTGGAATTATAGTCCTTCAGAAAATTGGTATGGTACAGATAGTTTTACATATGAGCTATCTGATGGTGACAATGGTACAGATCAGGGAATGTTAACTATTACAGTAGAGCCAATTAATGATGCTCCTCTGTTGGAAGATATTGTTGATCAAGAGACACTCGAAGATGAAACGTTAACGATACTTCTATCCGCCAATGACATTGATGGTGATAGTTTAATTTTTAATGCAGTAAGTGGTAATCCATCAAATTTAGAGACCCAAATTAACTCGAATCAGTTGACACTTATTCCATCAGATAACTGGAATGGTACTGCGGGCATTTCGGTTTCTGTAACCGATGGAGAATACACAGCTTCAGATATTTTCTCTTTGGTAGTTATTCCGACAAACGATCCCCCAGATATAATTTTACCTGACGATTTTGTATTTAATGAGGATGATAGTCTGGTTGTGAATTTCTCGGGCTATGTAGGAGATATCGATGAAGATGCTTTAGCCCTGACAGTTTCAGATATGGACAGTGTAAATGTAACTATTAATGATTTTACTGTTAATTTTAATGCTCCTGATGATTGGTTTGGTGTTGATTCCCTTACATTCAGTGTTAATGATAACCAGGGTAGGGCAATTACATCTGATGGGGTAAATATCATTGTTAGTGCTGTGAATGATGCTCCGATAATTACTGGCCAAACAGTATTATCAACAAATGAAGATACTCCTTTGGAAATTCATTTAACTAATTTGGCAATTACAGATATCGATAATCAAGTTCTAAGTGGATTTACTGTAACCGTTTTAGGTGGAGAAAATTATTTTGTTGATAGCACACAAACAGTTATCACTCCAGTTTTAAACTATAACGGAGATATTACAGTCCCTGTATTTGTAGATGATGGTGAATCGCAAAATAGTCAAAGTAATACATTTAATTTGACAATTACGGTATTTCCTGTTAATGATGCACCGATTATAGAAGATCAAGTAGAGTTAATAACACTTGAAGAAGAATCATTAGAAATAACCTTAGATAGTATTTTTGTCTCTGATGTTGATAATGTGTATCCCGATGGATATACCTTAAATATTGTTGAAAGTGAATTTTATACAATTAACGGAACAACAATCACTCCTATAGATGATCTATTCGGAGATTTGATAGTTTCCATTTATGTTAATGACGGAAGCGAAGAGTTCAGCGATAGTGATATATTTAGTTTAATGGTATTTGTTGTTAATATAAACGATGTGCCAGTTATGGGAGCAATTCAATCTTATGAAACTTCTGAGGAGGTTCCCATTTCATTTGAAATTTTTGCGGAAGATGTAGATGGAGATTTATTAATCTTTGAGGGATTCAGTAGTGATAATGACTTGGTATCTGTGACAGTAGATGGAAATATATTAACTCTGAATCCTGGTGTTAATTATAATGGAACATTGAATATTACAGCCCTTGTAAATGATGGGATTTTGTATGATACTGAGGTGTTTGAGTTATCCGTGACTGCTTGGAATGATCCTCCCACCTGTGAGCTTGATGATATTAATGGCAATACGCTTACCCTCTCACTAGAGGAAGATACCTATTTGGTGAAAGATTTTTCACCCTATGTAGATGATGTTGATTTGATATATGGAGATGAATTGAGTTTGTCTGTGGTTGGTGATGATTCAATTACAGTGTCAATAGAGGAACTTGAAGTGACATTTGGTTCTGTAAATAATTGTAATGGTAATGGTATAT
>CAZNQF010000047.1:0-2987 GCA_964575125.1 uncultured bacterium | reverse complement strand
GCTCCTGTATTTGTAGAACTTGCAGATACCTTAACCGCGGAGGAATTACCGCTTACCATTACTCTATCGGCCAATGATCCTGAAAATGATAATATTTCCTTTAATGCCATAGGGAATCAAAATGTATCTGTCTCTGTTTTAGAAAACCAATTGACCATGACACCTGCTTTGAACTTTTTTGGTACAGAAGAGATCACCGTAACAGCAAGCGATGGTTTTAAGGATAGTACTGAAACGTTGCTCCTTAGTGTTACTCCAGTTCAAGATCCGCCTGAAGCTACCGATGATCAATATTCCGTAAATGAAGGTGGTCAGCTAGTTGTTGAAACAGAATTTGGGATACTGCTTAATGATTCAGATCCAGACTTTGATACTCTAGAGGCTGCCATTGAGACTGATGTTTCAAGTGGAACATTGACGCTTGAAAGCGATGGAACCTTTATCTATGACCATGACGGTTCAGAAACATCGATTGATACTTTTACTTATCGTGCATTTGATGGTCAGGATGTTTCAGAGCCTGCATCTGTATTTATATTGATTAGTCCTGTCAATGATCCTCCAATTGTATCTGATATCTCTTCTGAAACAGATGAAGATACTGAAATAGCAATAATTTTCACGGGTACAGATGTTGATAATAATGATGCATTATTATCATTTGAGATTACAAGTATTCCAGAGAATGGAGTCACTTTTGAGGGTAGCTACATCCCCAATACAGATTTTAATGGAACCGATAGTTTTACTTTTCGTGCATTTGATGGTACAGATTATTCAGATGAAGCAAACGTTACGGTAACTGTTTCTCCTATTAACGATGCGCCTGTTTCAGTTAATGGAGATGTCACTCTAAATGAGAACTCCAATACCGTGGTTGACTTTTCATCTATTACAAGTGATATAGATGGAGATGGCTTGTCAATAGAAATTGTTACACAACCTATTAATGGTAATATGGGTGATAATATCTATACTCCTAATCCAGGATTTAGTGGATCGGATTTACTGGTATTTCAAGCGTTTGATGGAGTATTGTATTCAAATCAGGCATCTGTTTCTTTAACAATAGTCAATGTGAATGATCCACCGGTAGCCTTTGATCAGGAACAATACTTAGATGAAGATAATAGTACGGCTTTCAGCTTATTTGGTTCTGACCCTGATGGAGATGATATCACTTTTAGTTTGGTTGGAGTGCCAGATAATGGTACAGCGCAGTTGGTTGCAGGTTTTGTTGTTTATACGCCGACCTCTGATTTCTTTGGTGATGATTACATTTATTATGTTGCAAATGATGGTGAATATAATTCTGTAGAAGGAATTGCCACTATGCATGTAATTGGAACAAATGACCCACCAACCGCATCTGACTCTCAATTTGAAGAAGCAGATTCGTATGATTTTAGTGGTTTGATTAATGATCCCGATGGGGATGTTCTTGTGATAACTTCGGTACCTCCTAGCGAGGAGGAAAATGGAACCTTAAAAACTCTTGAAGACGGTACATTAACACCAACTGAAGAGGGCAGTTTTGTCTTCACTTATAGTCCACCTCCAAGTGGCATGCCCGATGGTGATGTATTGCTTTATAAAGCTTCAGATGGTACATCTGAGACCGATGTTCACGTTGTGGTATTCAATTTAAATGGTACAAGTGGTATGCGTCTATTTGAAGCAGTGGCATTGGATGATAATGTTAATATTGCAGAAGATGAGAATAAAGAATTGGCTCTCATTGGTTTTGATGGATTTCATGATTGGTTGTTAGATGGTTCATCTATAATTAATATAGTTTCCACACCAGCACACGGTTCAATAACTGAGCCTATCCTTTCTGTAGAAAACTCAGATACTGATATTGCTGTGTGGCTTACAACATACCTACCTGATCCAAATTATTATGGGACGGAGGAATTTACTTTCACCGTTGAAAACACTAATAATCCAAATGCCCCTGACACCTCACCAGCAACTATTCTAATTGAGATTAGCCCAATAAATGATGCACCGGTTCTGACTTTAATTGGGGATCAAAGTGTTGATGAAGATCAGCAGCTGTCTATACCTATTTCCTATTCAGATTTTGATGGAGATGATCTTTCTGTAGGTATTAGCTCTTCATCTGAGTATGTAAATGCTACATTGGATAACGATGTTATTACCATCATCCCATCAATCAATTTCAATGGATTCTCTATAATTACTGTAACGATTGATGAATCTGCAGGTGAATATCAAACATTTGAAAGTTTTAATGTATCTGTTGAACCGGTAAATGACCCTCCAGAGCTAACAGAAATTTCTTCACAGGCTATGAATGAAGATGAGTTCTTGACGCTTATGCTTTCTGGAACTGATTTAGAGGGTGACGGACTTGTATTTAGTGCTATATCAAATGATGAAGGAATTGATACTATACTAGTTAATAATGAAGTGGATCAGCTAACAATATATTTAGTTGAGAATTGGTTTGGTGATGCAATAATTACAGTAATAGTCACAGATGAAAGTGAATTAAACCCATTATCATCAACAGGAGAATTCTTACTATCAGTAATACCGGTAAATGATGCACCTCAGCTAGCCGATATAGTTGACCAAACATCACCTGAGGATACACCTTTCGAGTTAATTATTGATGCATTAGACGTAGATGGAGACGACCTAATGTACTCTGTAATCAGCGAGAACCCTGATTATGTATCTGCAGATATTACCGGAAATCAATTGTTGTTGACACCAGCTTCAAACTGGAACGGAGATGTGGGAATCTCTGTTTCGACTAGTGACAATGAATATTCTGATTCAGAGGTCTTTGAGTTTACTGTTACTGCGGTAAATGATGACCCAACAATCGATTTGCCAGAAAGTTTTACATTTGAGGAAGATGATATATTAACTAAAGATTTTAGTAGTTATGTAAACGATATAGATGAGGATGAATTAGTATTGACTGTATCAAATAATGTAAATATTTTCGCGAC
>CAZNQF010000046.1:0-12694 GCA_964575125.1 uncultured bacterium | reverse complement strand
TCCGTTCTTATTTGCATTTGGTCCTCCCAAAAGAATTACAGCAACTTATTTATTTGGCCATTTTTTCTATGATGTTGGTGCTGCTTGGGATCAAAGAAAAGAGTTTTGGGATGAAGACCTTTTGTCCCAGAAATATAATGATGAATCAATCACATCACCCATTATTTCAGGCTTTGGAACAGGTTTTAAATTGTTTACTCCCTTTGGTTTATTAAGGATTGATGTTGCATGGGATATTGAAGACAATGGTGGGTATTCCAAACCACAATACTATTTTTCTTTTGGAGCAGATTGGTAGATATTGACTTTTATTCTGTTTGAAATTTAAAATCACGAAATATGATTCCCATTCTTCAGCAAGAATAGGGATACTAGAAACATCTCACGGTAAGATAAATACCCCAGTATTTATGCCGGTGGGGACTTTAGGAGCGGTTAAAACATTTCTTCCTCAGGAATTGGAGACCCTGAAAACGGACATCATTTTGGGGAACACTTATCATCTATATCTAAGGCCGGGGGATGAAATTATTAAACAGGCTGGAGGGCTTCACGCTTTTTCCGGGTGGAAAGGGCCAATGTTAACAGACAGCGGTGGTTTTCAGGTTTTTTCATTAGCTCGTTTAAATAAAATTACAGATAACGGAGTTGAGTTTCAGTCTCATATTGATGGGTCTAAACATTTTTTTACACCAGAAAAATCTATGAGTATTCAGCGAAATTTGGGTGCAGATATTATTATGGCATTTGATGATTGCCCTCCTGGTGAAAGCGATAAAAGTACAGTAAAACAATCTGTAGATCGAACAACACAATGGACAAAGAGATGTATTAATTACTTAAAAAATAATCCGTCTCATTTTGGATGGGAGCAAATAATGTTTCCAATTATTCAGGGAAATATTTATCCTGATTTTCGTAAAAAAAGCTTGGAGGAATTAATTCCATTGGCCTCAAAAGGAATAGCAATCGGAGGGTTGGCGGTGGGAGAAGAAAAATCTTCTATGATGGAAATGATCGCCTTATGCAATGAATATTTACCGATAGAGCAACCTCGTTATTTAATGGGAATTGGAAGACCAAATGATATTGTAAAAGCTGTATCTCTGGGGGTGGATATGTTCGATTGCGTTATTCCAACACGAAATGGTAGAAATGGTCATATTTTTACTGAAGATGGAATTATTAATATAAAAAATAGTAAATATAAATCTGATTTTAGTCCTATTGATGCAAATAGTACCTCCCCTATTGGTGAACAATTTTCAAAATCCTATGTTAGACATTTATTTAATATAAACGAAATATTAGGAATCAGAATCGCCAGCACATTGAATATTGCTTTTTTTATGAAGTTAATGAGTACTATTCGTTCGGAGATTGAATCCGAAACATTTGATATATGGTCAAAATCATATTTAAAAAAATGGTTAGACTGAATAAAATTAAAAAAACAATATTCTAACAAATATAATTGTAAATTTAAATATTAAAAAAATTAATAGGAGAATATTATGTTAATTATTGGAGATAAGGCCCCAACATTTTCATTAAAAAATCAAAATGATGAAAATATTTCTTTGGAAGATTTTAAGGGGAAAAAAGTTTTACTCTGGTTTTATCCTAAAGCCAGCACCCCTGGATGAACAGTTCAGGGACAAGGACTCCGGGATGAGTTCAAAAATTTTCAAAATAAAAATGTAGAGATAGTTGGGATGAGCGCAGATTCTGTTAAAAAACAAAAATCTTTTTGTGAAAAACAAAAGTTTCCATTTTCCCTTGTTAGTGATGAAACAAAGGAAACTATAAAAGCATATGGCGCATGGGGATTAAAAAAATTTATGGGACGAGAGTATGAAGGAATTCAGCGTTATTCTTACCTCATTAATGAAAATGGATCTATTGAAAAAACATATTTCAAAGTAAACACCAAAACTCACGCAAAGGATGTTTTGTCAGAAATTAATTAGAAAAGTTTTCTAAAATAAATGAGTTGTTTATAAAACACTTTTCATTTTTTTTATCATCAGTATAACCCATCATAACTGAGTGACCATTTAATTGAATGTTCTCATGATAAATTTTATATTCAGTTAAATGTATCGCTTCTTCATTTATAGATACAGCACCGCTATTTTCAGATAAAATAAAAAGTGAAGGAGGGATAGTTTTTTCAATTTTACTCCAGTTCTTCTGAATCAGATAATCAGGATTTTTAAATTGCCCTGGCAACCCAAACGTTTTATCCGATGTTTTATGTGTGAGGCTAGTCCCTGAATAAAGCGGGAGGATGAGTTGTAGTATTGCCCAGGCAGTTGTGGTGGGAGTGAGGTTTACTTTAATAGATGTCCCTCTTTGAAGATTAAGACTTTTTTGGATGCCATTTGCGTTCACCAATAAATTATAATGGCTAAATCGAAATCCTATATCGTTCTTTAAATAAATCATAGCTTCATCAAGTAAATTCGGTTTGAATCTCGGAGTAAAGTTTGGATTTGATTTTGAGAGTAGTTCTTGATAATCTTTCCCTTCAGGTAGGATGTTTTTAATTTCAACAGGTGATTTATTTGGCAGTAATCCAGTATCACTTATTACCACGATTCCACCTAGATTCCAAATCCCAAATGCCATTATTTCTCCATATGGGAAAGGCAAATTAGGAAGAAAAATATAAGTTTGAGATGCAACACCAATTTGTTCTAGCCAAGATGCAGCTCGGTTACATATATCATAAAATTTTTTATTTGTTATAGATATATCCGAGTATAGTATTGATTTTTCAAATTTAATATTTTCACCCTCAACCAAAGAAAAAATATTTGGGTACGGCACCATAAATTCAATGGGTTCTACATTTCCAAAACACTGAGCTTGAAAAATTCGATTCTGAAGCCCAGAATTCATATGTATGGGGTTGGTTTAATAAAAAATTATTTCGGTTTTATTTTTCTTATAATCTCAAACTGATCTGTAGTACGGGTATAGTTATTGCCCGAAAGCCTACCGATGGGTTTAAGCTTCTCAAGATTTATCTTCCCATTTTCATAAATTTCATCATCGATATGAAATAAAATAATTGTCCCAATAACAATGAATCCAGCACCGGGTTCTTTTTCTCCAATTTGGACAATTTGATTAAGCTTGCATTCAAAACTTACTTTTGCTTCTTTTACAAAAGGGGGTGTTATTTTTTGGCATGGAGAAGGGGACAGTCCAGATATTTCAAATTCATTTACATCCGGCTCAAAATCTGTGGAACAAACAACCATGTTTTGTGCAAATTCTTCGGACACAATATTAACAGCAAACTCTTTAGTCTCACGGATATTGTTTAAGGTATCCTTTATTTTTCCATCATATCCTCGACGTGCTGGGGCAAACATAATTGTAGGTGGCTTTGAGCAAACACCATTAAAATAAGAAAATGGAGCAAGATTAAAAACTCCATCCTTAGAACATGTTGAAACAAAGGCTATAGGGCGAGGAAGGATGGACCCAATCATTAGTTTATGATTTTCAGAAAAGCGCTGAGTATCTGGATCAATGATTATAGCCAAGAGAATGGATACTCCTCATCATCAATCACTTTAGCATAGGAAGTTATTTTTAGTGGTTTGAATGTATCTATCATAAGCGCTAGTTCATTGGTTTCTTTTTCTCCCAAGGATTCTTCTATTTTTCCTGGTTGGGGGCCATGGGGTAGTCCTGCTGGGTGAAAGGTAATTGAGCCTTCTTCAACCCCCTCTCTGCTCATAAAATTTCCATTTACATAATAAAGAATTTCATCAGAATCGACATTGCTGTGGGCGTAAGGAGCTGGAATTGATTCAGGATGATAATCAAACAGACGAGGGGCAAAGGAACATATAACCAAACCTGGAGCCTGAAATGTTTGATGAACTGGCGGAGGCTGATGGATCTTTCCAGTTATGGGCATAAAATTATTTATATTGAATGCCCAGGGATAATAATATCCATCCCATCCAATTATATCACAGGGATGATATTTGTAATCATAGCATTGAATTCCATTTTTCAATTTAACCTTTACTGTAACGGGGCCTTTGATAGAGGGCTCAGATAATTTTGGAGTACGAATATCTCTTTCATTGTAGGGTGAGTGCTCTAGGAGTTGTCCCTGGTTACTCCTGTACTTGTCTGGAGTCTCGACAGGTCCTGCGGTTTCAATAATAAACTGTTTCATGGATTCAGCTATGTCTATTTTCCATATCACACCTCTTGGTATGATAATATAATCTCCTTTGCCAATAGATAAATTCCCAAAATTGGAAAATAGTTTACCTCTGCCTGAATGAATAAAAATAATCTCATCAAAATGACCATTGCGGTAATAGTCAATCATTGATTCAGTTACATGTGCCTTAGACAAAATAACATCGCTATTAAAAAACAGAGGAATTCTTGAAGCGATTGAATCTCCAGAAGAATTTAGTTTATGAGTTTTCAAATGATGATGACGATGTTCATCGTCCCAATTCTCTAATATATGTTTTTGAATCTTACCCAATTTTTTGACTGCAGTGGGTGGATTTTTATGATACACATTGGAATAAATTGAACTAAAACCTTCACGACTAATGAGTTCTTCCCAGTATAAATTTCCATTCTCATCCATAAACTGGATGTGACGTTTTTTGGGTAAGATACCTTGTTGTATGTAAAATGGCATTTTAGTTATTATTGATATTATTAGATAATTTTATTTTCCAACACTCCAAGCCGTTCCACTTCCAACCTTACAATATCATCTTTTTTTATCCAGCCACCAGTATTTTCAGGACGTAGTTCAAGAATACATCCTGTCCCAACAGTTCCAGAGCCCAGATAATCACCTGCAACCAAATTGGTATTCATGCTTGCCCGTTCGATCATAGTTGTAAATGAATGATATAGATCATTTGTATTCCCGTCCGATATCAGATTTCCATTTATTTTACAGGTCATCTGTAGATGAAGTTTCCCATTATCATCCCAGGCATCCTCCAGCTCATCAGGTGTGACCATATACGGTCCAAAGCTAGTTGCAAAGTCTTTACCTTTTGCGGGGCCAAGACTCAAGGCCATTTCTTCTCTTTGTAGATCTCTAGCAGACCAATCATTGCAGATAGTATATCCAGCAATGAGCTTGTTTGCTTCTTCCTTTTTTATATTTCTCCCGCCATTGGCTATAATTATTGCAAACTCTAGTTCAAAATCAAGTTCATTTGTATTTAGAGGATAGGGAATTTTTTCACCATGCCCATATAGTGCATTGGGATTTGAAAAATAAAAAATAGGAAGTCGAAACCAATCCGGATGCATATCCAATCCACGCAATTTTCGGGCGGCTCTAACATGTTGTTCAAATGCATAAAAATCTCTAAACGACTGAGGATGTGTTACTGGAGGAAGTAATTGAACCTCATCGATATTTAAAAAAATATTTTCTCCCTCTAATAGAGTTGGTTCAAAATTCTCTATTTCATATTTTAATGTTTTTAGCTTTACAAAATTAGAGTCCCAATTTGTTAATGAATCTTTTAAAGAATTAGGGATATATGAATAGATTGATTTATTAGTGGATTTGTTTAATAAATTTGCTGCATTTTGAACATCAGTAATTTTATTGTTGGATTTAAATCCAAAACGATTTTCATTATGTTTTGGTAATTTGTAGGTGACAAATTTCATTGTTTATAGGTTTCCTCTCAGTTCCTGTTCACGTTCTATTGATTTAAATAATGCTTTAAAATTACCTTTTCCAAAGCTATTGGACCCCTTTCTTTGAATTATTTCATAGAACAAGGTCGGTCTATCTTGAACAGGTTTGGTAAAAATTTGTAGCATATATCCACTTTCATCCTTATCAACCAAAATACCTAATTCTTTCAAAGTTGAGATTTCTTCATCAATTGCTCCAATTCGTTCGGAGAGCAAATCGTAATAGGATTTGGGCGTTGGTAAAAATTCCACACCATTTGATTTTAATTTTTTTACGGTTTTGATAATATTTTTTGTTGACATTGCAATATGTTGGATTCCAGCGTTTTTATAATAATCGATAAACTCTTGAATTTGAGATTTTTTTATTCCATCTGCAGGTTCATTTATAGGCATCTTGATGATTTCATTATCATTTGCCATAACAATAGATCTGAGTGCAGAATATTCAGTATTTATATCTTTATCATCAACAGTCCAATAGCGGTGCCAACCAAAAATCTGTTCATAAAAATCACAAACAGCTTGCATTTGACCATCTGGTTGGTTCCCAACAATGTGGTCTATATGAATTAATCCTGTCGGTTCTGCTACTAACTCTTTTGGGTCATACATTTCAAATCCAGGGAGAAAAGCACCATGGTAATTTTTTCGTTCTACAAATGTGTGTGTGGTTTCACCAAATGTTTGAATTGTGGCAACTACAGCTTCTCCATATCCATCTTCTATCAATGTTGGTTCTTTCACGCTTACTGCACCTTTTGAGGTTGTTTCTTTCCATGCATTTTCTGCATTAGTTACAGTAAGGGATACATCTTTTACTCCATCACCATGGCAGTTTATGTGATTTCCAATTGGAGAGTTTTCATTTAATGGGGAAGTAATCACATATCTAATTTTATTTTGTTTTAACACATAGCTAACACGATCCCTAGAGTTTGTTTCAAGCCCTCGATAAGCAATAGGTTGAAATCCGAAAGCAGTTCGATAAAAGTGGGAAGCTTGTTTTGCATTGCTTACATATAACTCACAATGATCAAATCCGTTAATTTTAAATGAATTCATATTCCAAAATTAGTTATAAAAGAGATGAAAGCTCCTTAATAAACATTTCATTTTCAAATTTTAAACCTATGGATACCCGTAAACAATTTGGCCATCCAAAACTAACTAGATTCCTTACAATTATTCCCTTCTCAAGCAATGATTTTGAGATATAATTCGCTTTATCTGAAGTTTCCCAAACTGTAGTTAAAAAATTTGCAATGGATGGAATAGTTTGTACATTCAAATCTGATAATTTATCACATAAATTTTTTTTCCCTTCATAGTTCAGAGTTAAAGTTCTTTCAAGAAATTCCTTATCCTCCAATGCAGAAAACCCTGCTACCTGTGC
Source organism: uncultured bacterium (assembly GCA_964575125.1). Classification (GTDB taxonomy): domain Bacteria; phylum Fidelibacterota; class Marinisomatia; order Marinisomatales; family AB-629-J13; genus AB-629-J13. Next base: position 5,577 of record CAZNQF010000046.1, on the reverse strand, counting down.
TAGAAATGAGGGCTCAAAAGGAACCTTTACCTTCATTAAGTTTTTAATAAGAGAACTGTGAGCGAACCCATAACCTATTCTTAATCCGGCTAAACCATAAGCCTTTGAAAAAGTTCTTAGTGTAATTACATTATCATATCTGTAAGTCATTGAATCGGGATATTCACTTTCATTTTGTGCGAACTCAAAATATGCCTCATCCATAATAATTAGGACACGTTCTGGAACTTTTTTATAAAATAAATCAAATTCTTTCCTTTTAATGTACGTTCCCATTGGATTATCCGGATTTGCAATATAAATAATTTTTGTATAGTCATTTATTTTTTCTGCCATTGAAATAAGGTCATATCGGTAGTTTTTCATAGGGATCCAATGTATTTTTCTCCCTGAGGCATTGGCTAAAACTTTAAATCCGATAAAAGAGTTTTTTGCTGTTATAATTTCATCATCCTGTAATAAAAATGTTCGCATTATAGTTGACATTATTCCTTCACTCCCTGCACCTAGAATTACATTGTCAATATTTAATTTAAATTTTTTGCTTAATTTATCTCTAAGATTAAATCCCCCCGAATCAGGATATCTATGAATTAATTTTACTGCTTTTTGTATTGCATTAACAGCCAAAGGAGATGGACCTAGAGAGTTCTCGTTCGATGCCAACTTTATAACTTTTTTTATTCCTAATGTGCGTTGTACTTCTTCGATAGGACGCCCAGGAACATAATTTTCAAGAGTATTAATGTAGGATGGTACTAAAGGCATAATTTATTAAATAATTACAGGGTAAAATTTATCACTGAAAATATGTATAGAAATATTTTTTCGAAAGGATTTCCCACTATTATTACTGCATATTTATTTTGTTTTTGATTTGAGGGATTCTTCAATAGATTTTAACTTCATTTTTTTTGAAAAAAGGAAATTATGGCCCCCAATAGATTAAATGACAGAAGAAAAAGAAATAGGAGAAAAAATAATCGCACTGTTTCTTTGGAAAGGCGAGTTAGTAAACGTCGTGATGGGATAGAAAGAAGAGTCACTGATTGATCAGTCAATTAGTTTTCTAGAATTCTATTTTTAAAGTCATCGTAAAAATTAGAAATTTGTTTTTTTATTTTGGTTTTTTTTATAAAAGATTGAAGTCTCTTTGGTATTTCAATCTCAGTATTTAACACAGGTTCAACAATATTTAAAAATTTAGCTGGGTGAGCTGTGCCAAGAAAAACTCCTATTGAATCTGGGTTATACTTCATAGAATCCAACATCCCCAAATAACCTATAGCACCATGGGGATCTACAACATAATTAAATTTTAAATAAATTTCTTTCATTGCTGCTTTAGTTTCATCATCAGTATAGTAAAAACCATTAACTACATCTTTTAATTTATTAAAGGAATTATTAAATAAATCAAGTATCCTTTCAAAATTACTGGGGTTTCCCACATCCATAGCATTTGAGATTGTTTGAATTGATTCTGTGGGAGAAAATATTCCACTTCTTAAATATTCAGGGACAATTTTGTTTATGTTTGTAGAGGCAATATATTTTTTAATAGGGAGTCCCATTTTCTTAGCGATGATTCCAGCAGTTAAATTACCAAAATTACCTGAGGGAACGGAAAAAACAATCTCCTTATTTTTTTCTAGTTTGGAAAATGCATAAACATAATAAAAAATTTGTGGAATTAATCTTCCAATATTAATTGAATTTGCAGATGTAAGACGGAAATCTTTATTTAAATCCTCATCCAAAAATGCAGTTTTGACAAGCTTTTGACAATCATCAAAACTCCCTTCTACTTCAAAGGCTATTATATTTTTCCCAAGAGTTGTAAATTGTTGTTCTTGGATTTTGCTTACTCGGTTTTTTGGATACAAAACGTAAACGGTAATTCCTTCAATTCCCAGAAAACTATTTGCAATAGCACTTCCTGTATCGCCTGATGTTGCTACTAATATTTTGAGAGGTTCAGATGATTTTTCAACAAAATATCCCATGAGTTGAGCCATAAATCGTGCACCAAAATCTTTAAAAGCTAGTGTGGGCCCGTGCCATAGTTCAAGTATATTAACATTATGATTAAATTTTACAAGGGGAGCATCAAAATTGATTGATGTTTCGACAATTTTTTTAAGATTATGTTTATCAATATCATCTGATAGAAAAAGTGAGGTAATCTGTAAACAGATTTCCTGAAATGATAATTCATTTAAACTTGTTATAAATTTAGTGTCAAATTTTGGAATATATTCTGGCATATAGAGCCCCATATCTGGAGCAAGACTCTTGAGTAAAGCATTTTTAAATGATACCTTATAAACCGGATTTTTTGTACTATAATATTTCAAAGATTGTTGTACTAAAAGATAAATGAATATATTTAGTCAAGAATTTGGGGAGAGGATTTATGTATACTAGATATAAATAACTCACTTTCAAGCCCTACGTTTTTGAATGATTTGACCATTTTATGTCCAATTAAGTTTGCTTTGTCAATCGAATCAGATAGTGCAAACACGGATGGCCCTGAGCCAGAAATACCACATCCGATCGCACCTAAATCCATGGCAGATTTGTGTACTGATTCGTAACCGGGGATTAGAATAGACCTAACAGGTTCTCCAATTAAATCAACCATGGATCTACCCAGAAGATTCAAATCCTGCTCATAAAGTCCTACAATAAACCCGGATATATTTCCTGCTTGTTCTATAGCAGATGATAAGGGTAAATGTGTCGGAAGAATTTTTCTTGCTTCCTTTGTATTTAAAATATAATCAGGTAACACGTTAATGCTTACTAGTTTTTTAGGTACGGGTAATTTTATAATATCCAAAGGATTATAACTTCGTACGAGAATAAATCCTCCCAGTAAAGCTGCCGCTACATTATCAGCATGTGAAGTCCCGGATGAAACAATTTCACCCACCATGCAATGTTCTATCAATTCTTCAGTTTTCAGCGGGCTATTAAGGAGTTTATTTGCTCCATATACTGCCCCTACTGCACTCGCGGCACTTGAACCAAGACCACTCCCTGGATGAATCCCTTTATCAATATGAACCTTAAATCCTTGTTTGATATTTAGGCTTTCTAAAAGAGACAACAATGCTTTTCCTGCCGTATTATTTTTAGGAGTTAATGGTATAGTATCTGCTTTTTTCCCGGAGATAGAAATTTTTATTCCCGGAGAATTTTTTTTCGAAATTCTTACAATATCAGCAGGTTCAGAAATAGCATACCCTAAACAGTCAAACCCACATGATACATTTGCCACAGTGGCGTTAGCTCGAACTTTAATCGATTCTCTTAACATAGGAAGGAATTTAAATAACGGGAAATCAATTAGCATAGTTTAATTTGCTCTATTTTATCAATGTATTCAATATTAATGACTTCTCCCCACTATACTTTTTGTGGCTAAAATTATATTTGCAAATAATTATTTTATGTTAAATTTATTTACTTATTCTAGAGATAGTGCCATCACTAATATTGTTATAGGTTGTGTTACTATAGATATAACTTTAGATAACTTCTGATTAGATTTTGATTTAAGTACAATTTTAAAGGAGTCATATTTTTTCTGAGTGCCAATGCTAAATAATTTATAAAGGATAAAAATTATGAATAATATGGAAGATGTTTTACAGCCAAAACCTTTTCAAATTGGTGAGGTCATATTTTTTCAGGAACATGATTGGAAGGTTGCTGAGATTCAAGGTGATTTAATCACTCTATACAGAGATAAAGTTGATGGTCAGCCCAAAGCTATTAAAATTCTGGCGGATGAATTAAAAGAACAATTAGCAAAATAAATTTAGATTTATTTAAAACAGCTAACAAATATGATTCATTTTCCCCGCGAAAGCGGAATATTACTGCATATTAGTTCATTACCAGGTTCCTATGGAATAGGAGAGTTAGGCTCAGAGGCAATCCGATTTGTTTCATGTTTGAAAGCAATGAATCAACGCTTATGGCAGATTCTTCCTTTAGGGCATACTGGGCAACATTTTTCACCCTATGATTTACTGTCCTCATTTGCAGGGAACCCCCTTCTGATTAGCATAAATTCTCTTGTAAAGGAAGGCTATCTAAGGGAAAAAGATTTAATATCTTTATCTCGTTCTAATACTCAGACTGTGAAATTTAAATATCTTTGTAATATTAAAATGAAATTGCTCGACCGAGCAGCAGAATATTTTTTAGATAATATATCAGAAAAGGAAAAATTACTATATAATAAATTTTGTGAAGACAATGATTATTGGTTGGATAGTTATTCAATATTTTGGAATATAAGAGTATTATCAAACTATAAACATTGGACAAACTGGAAAGATTCTTTTAAGTTTCGGGAAAAAATATCTATTGATCAGTTTAGAAAAAAAAATAAAAGGGAAATTAAAAAAACAAAATGCATTCAATATTTTTTTCAAAAACAGTGGAATTATTTAAAAGAGTATGCGAACAAAAATGGGATTCGTATAATAGGGGACTTACCATTATATGTGTCTCATGATAGTGCTGAAGTTTGGACAAATCCTGAGCTATTTACATTAAACAAAAATGGAGGGTTAAGATATGTGTCCGGGGTCCCTCCATGTTTTTTCAGTGAAACCGGGCAGCTCTGGGGGCACCCACTTTATCGGTGGGATGTACACAAAAACACTCGTTTTAATTGGTGGAAATCTCGATTCAAAAGACTGTATGAGTTGGTGGATATAGTCCGAATTGATCATTTTAATGGATTTAAAAAATATTGGAAGATTCCCGCCGAGAACTCTACTGCGATGAATGGAGAATGGGCGGAAGGTCCAGGAGAAAATTTTTTTGAAGAAATAATTAATTGTTTGGGTAATAATGCCATTATCGCTGAGGATTTGGGGGAGGCACAACAAGAAGCTGAAGGGTTAAAAGATAAATATGGTATTCCGGGGATGAAAATTCTTCAGACTGCTTTTGGAAACGGGGAAAAATCCTATCCTCATAATTTTCCGGAAAACTGTGTTGCCTATACAGGCACTCATGATAATGACACAACCATAGGATGGTTTCATTCTCAGCCGAAAAAAGGGAGTAGACAAACTAAAAATGAAATTGAATTTGAACGAAAGAAGGTATTAAAATATCTAAAAACTGACGGGAAGGATATTCACTGGGAAATGATAAAAACATTAATAAGTTCAAAAGCAAATACAGTTATTATTCCGTTACAGGATATCCTTGGGCTAGATTCAGCATCGCGAATGAATGTGCCTGGGACTGTTTCCGGGAACTGGCAATGGCGTTTTGACTGGAACATGTTGACGCAAGAAAAGATGCGTCGAATGCAAAAAATAACAACAAAATTTAATCGAAATCATATCTGATCTAGCTTAAGATTCACATTATGAATAACAAGAATTATAGTGTTGCATATTTTTCTGCTGAGATAGGAATTTCCTCCAGTCTACCAACATATAGCGGTGGCTTGGGGGTATTAGCAGGGGACCATATTAAAGCTGCTGCTGATGAGAGATTACCATTATGTGCGATTACCTTATTATACAAGGAAGGTTATTT
>CAZNQF010000045.1:0-12951 GCA_964575125.1 uncultured bacterium | reverse complement strand
AGTACTGCAATTAATATGAGTACTCCTCCCATTGTGGGTGTTCCTTGCTTTTGTAGGTGGGAAATTGGTCCATTAGATCTTACATTTTCACCAATTTGGCGAAATTTGAGCATGTGGATAACCTTTGGACCCAAAATAAAACTGATTATTAAAGCGAACATAGCAGCTAAGGCTGACCTGAATGTGATATATTGAAATAAATTTAATACAGACCAATGAGATTTCAGCGGATATAAGAAATGAAAGAGCATTATTCAAACAGATCCTGTATAATTGTTTCCATTGCCATGCCTCTTGACCCTTTAATTAAAATTACATCTCCATGGCTAAAGGAATCTTTTATCTCTTTTGCAAGTTGATCTTTTGATGAAAAATGTTGGTGATAAATGGAAGAGTTTATCTCCAAATCTGTAAATTTAGTTTTTTCTCCAACAAGGTAAACTGCATCAATTTCTGATTCCTTACATTTTTGTCCAATCTGTCTGTGGTGCAATTCGGAATCTTCCCCTAGTTCAAACATATCGCCAAAGATAAATATATTTTTCCCCGTACCTCCATATGCTTTTAAATAATTCAATGCTCCGATCGTTGATTCTAGATTTGCATTATAGGTATCATCAATAACGGTCACTAATTCAAACTTTTTAATCTCGCACCGCCCTTTAGGAGGATTGTAAGTTAAAATCCGTTCTCTGAATTTATCCCACTCTAGTCCCAAAGTAATAGACACAGATGCTGCAGCAATCACATTTTTTACATATGATAGATTTTTTGAATTAGTTGGAACTTCTACCGAGTCAATAATCAATGTAAGGTTTCCATTACTCTCTGAAATAATATCTGTGGGAAAATCACAATCTGAGCTCAAACCATAAGATATTTCTCGTCCCTCGGATGGAAGTTCTCTTATATTTTGATCTGCTTTATTTTTAAAGGCAAACCCATCTTTCAGAGCAAGAAGTAGCTCTCCTTTTTCTTGCTTAATATCTTCTAAAGAACCAAACCCCTCTAAATGGGCAGGTGCTATATTGGTAATCAAACCATGATTCGGTTCTGCAATTTTACACAAATAGTTAATATCACCAATTTGATTTGCTCCAAATTCCATAACTGAGATATCATCGGTAGAAGACATAGTTAGTAATGTTAACGGGACACCAAAGGATGTATTATAATTTTCAAAAGTTGAATGAATTTTTTTTCCAACAGACATAACATGTTTAATTAACTCTTTTGTAGATGTTTTTCCATTGGTCCCTGTGATGCCTATTACAGGAATATTAATTTTCCGTCTCCAATAATTGGCTATTTCACCAATTACTAGCAGCGGACTCTCAACAACTATCTGTTGCATACTAGACATTTTCTCTTGTGATCTAGAGACCAATGCAGAAGTACATCCCACGGAAGCAGCTGATGAAATATAGTTATGCCCATTAGTTCTCAATCCCTCCAGGGCAATATATAGGTCTCCATTTTCGACTTCTCTACTGTCCGTTGATATACCTGATACATGAGAATCCAATCCGACTCCAGTAACAGCTTCAAAACATTTTGTGAATTCTATGGGGTCAGCTAAATTAATCCTCATGATATAAAATCTCTTATAATTTCAACATCGGAATAAGGGATTCGTTCACCTTTTATCTCCTGATAGGCTTCGCGGCCCTTTCCTAACACTACAACCACATCATCTTGAGTTAATTTATTGCTCAGGGCAGAGTCTAGCCCAGATTTTCTATCGTGGAAAACGGTAAAACAATTTGTTGAAAATCCTGAAATAATATCGGTTGTGATCTCCAATGGATTTTCATCCCTAGGATTGTCCGGAGTTATATAGCAATGATTCGAATATTTTTCTGCAATAGCACCAACTATAGAACGCTTTCCTTTATCGCGGTTTCCTCCTGCTCCAAAAACTGTATAAAGATTGCCCTTAATCATAGTTTTTATTGTAGATAATACTTTTTCAAAAGCATCAGGCGTGTGTGCATAGTCAATAATAATTGACCCTCCAGATTTAGCTGTAAATCGCTCCATTCGTCCTGGAATAGATTTGCAATTATATATTCCGTTTTCTATTGATGATTTTGATATGCCCATAATGTGTGCAGTAGCTACCGCCATTAAAATGTTTTCTTTATTAAAATCCCCTAAAAGTGAAGAATTAATCTTATATGGCTCAGTTCCTACTTTTATAGTTCCGGTAATACCATTTATTGATGAATAAATATTTAATATATTAGCCATTTCATTAGAATGAGCAGAGGCAGTAACTACCGGTGCGGTGCACAGTTCCCTTAACTCTTTTCCATATGAATAATCTGTATTTATAACTGCTGTAGCATTTAGTGATAACATTTTAAATAGTTTTGCTTTTGCTTGAAAATAATTTTCCATGGATTTATGATAATCCAAATGATCTTGAGTTAAGTTTGTAAATACTGCATAATCAAAATCGACATCAGCTACACGAAATTGATCAATAGAATGGGAAGAAACCTCCATAATCAAATGAGTAATTTCATTTTCTGCTAAACAACTGAAAGTTTCATGTAGACCAATTGGGTCCAATGTTGTAAGTGATTTTTCCTCAAAAGAGTTGCTTGTTTTTAATCCTAAGGTTCCCTATACCGAAGTCTTCATACCAGCACTAGTTAAAATTGAATGCAATAAGCATGATGTAGTGGTTTTTCCATTTGTTCCAGTTATACCAACAACTTGCATTTTCTTTGATGGATTCCCATAATATTCTGCTGAGACCTTTGACAATGCACGTCGGGGGTTAGCAACGGATATTAGCGGTACAGATACTGACCCAATATCTCTTCCATTGACTAGGAGGGCAGACGCACCGCGCTCTATTGCTTCCTGTATAAATTGATGACCATCAACTGTGTTCCCAGGTATTGCAATAAATAGATCTCCCCTCTTAACATTTTTCGAGTTTGTACATAATCGATTAATTACAACATCTTCAGAGACAAAATTAAGAGGATTTATTTTTTCAACAAGCTTTGATAATTGTTTTTTCATATTAATTGAGTTCTAAAATACATGTTGTCCCACAACTGATTATTTTATTTGGTTTAGGTGATTGCCAACTAACAATACCGGAGCCATTAAAAGAATAATCTAACCCACTTGCTTTTAACTCTCTCACAGCTTTTAAAAGACTCATTCTTCTTACATCAGGGACAATACATTCTTCACTATTAACATAAGATGATGTATAAATAAATGGAACTGGGTTAATATTTTTTTTATCATCTTTTCCAATATGTCCTGCCCACGTTTGTTTTGCCTGAATTTTCTTTTTAGGTATTTGCTCTTTTTGTAGTGAATCATCCATATTTATAAGTCTCTGGATGATTCTTTTAAAAGCAGGCGCAGCTCCTTCACTACCCCAATGATATCCATAGTTTGGTTCATCAAGCAGTATAACCGCCAAAATCTGGGGTTTCTCAGATGGAAAAAATCCTGCAAAATTTGATACAAATTTGGTTTTAGAATATTTTCCATTTATAAACTTTTCTGCGGTTCCTGTTTTTCCTGCAATAGACCAGCCCGGAATTTGAGCGGCATGAGCTGTCCCTGACTTGACAGTTTTAACAAGAATATTTTTTAAGTTTTCCATTGTCTGTATCGATGCTACCCTTCGTACCACACTTGTCTCATTAACATTTTTTATTTTTCCGGTTGAATCCATAATTTGTTTAATAATTTTTGGTCTTAATAAATATCCTCCATTCGCGACTGAAGAATAAGCAGTGGCGATCTGCAACGCCGTAACGCTTAATTCTTGTCCCATCGCAATCATACCCGGGGAAGTTTTACTCCAATTTTCTGGTTTTCGTAAAAAACCTGCTGACTCACCAGGTAAACGAATATCAGTTTTAGCTCCAAATCCATATCTTTTTATGTATTGATAAAAAGATGGTACCGTCAGGAGTTCTGTAATTTTAATAATCCCCACATTACTTGAGTTCTCAATAACACTTGAGAATGTCAACACTCCATAACTTTCATGGTCACGTATTTTTCTACCGTTGTAATCGATACTTCCATTTCCGCAAAAAAAATCATCGTTGACATCACTTATATTTTTATCTAGGGCTGTAGATGCAGATACTATCTTAAATGTAGACCCTGGCTCAAATTGGTCGACAATTGCTTTGATTTTTTGATTTTCTACTGAATAATCACCAGGATGATTGGGGTCAAACCCCGGGACAGAAGCCATAGCTAGTATCTCTCCTGTTTCAGGATTCATTATAATTCCGGTTGCACTTTTTGCCCCAGTAATATTTTTTTGTTCTAATAATTCATTTTCTAGGATAGACTGATATTCAATATCTATAGTAAGCTGAACATTATGACCATTCTGAGGGCTAGTTGTAGGATAGCTAATTTCTTTTTTTAGTTTTCCCGTACCTGATTTTTTTTTGATAATCCATCCAGCTTTCCCAGTTAGACTTTTATTAAATTGTCTTTCAATTCCGCTTATTCCTACATTATCTGGATCAGTAAAACCTATAATTTGCCCCCCTACAATATCATAAGGGTAATTTCTGTAGTATTTTTTCTTAACAACAACTCCATAATTGGCGAGGGAGGTTAATTCTCTGCATTCGGACTCAGGTATATTTCTTTCTAAGAAAACAAACGTATTATTACTTTCCATTTTATTTATATAATTATCAGCTGGTCTTTTTGTACAGTTACTAATTTTTTGGGCTATATTTTTTTTATCAATAAAATTTAAAGGGTTACCACATAGAGTAATGTGTGAAATATTTCTTGTTAATGAAACGTTGTTTCGATCAAAAATGTTTCCGCGGGAAGCACTAAGAATTTCTTTAGCCTTTCCTTGAGAGTATCCGATATTTGTATATAATTCATTATCTAAAACTTGTATTTGGAACAGCCTTGCGCTCAAGATAGACCATCCAACGATTACAAAACATGTTAGCACTGTAATCCTTGCTCTAAATTTTAAATAGGATTTTGTCACAAACTGCTCAAATTATTTGGATTTATATGCACTGAAATTGACTCAGGCTTTGCAAATACCATACCCCACTCCTTAGCTTTCTTTGTAATAACATTTGAACTTGAAAGCGCATCGATATCACTTTGTAACACATGTATATCATTTAATAAATCTTCCAAAGTAATTTTTTGTATTTCCAAAGCATAAATAGATTCATCTATTTCTGTATAAACCCATAAATAGATGATTAAACCTCCAATAGATAAAAATGTAATGAAATAAAAAAATAGAGTATCCAAAAGGCTTTGAATCTTTTTTGTTCTTCGGTATTTTTTTGCCATTTAATTATATCCTTTCCCCAGCACGAAGCTTTGCACTTCTTGACCGGCTGTTTAATTTTATTTCTGAAGCTCCAGGTACAATTGGTTTCTTTGTAAGAATATTTAGGTAGCCTTCATTCTTTAGTTTTTTAAATGCATGTTTTACCAATCTATCTTCAAGTGAATGATAGCTTAGAATAACGATCCTTCCATTTTTTGATAATAGTTCGATGAAAGTATGTAAAAATTTGTTGAGTATTTCTAATTCTTTATTGATAGCAATTCTAAAAGCTTGAAACACTCGTGCAAAAGATTTAGTCCTATTTTTTGGAGGAGTAGATTTTTTAATAATATTTTTTAAATCAAGTACAGTTTTTATTTTATTATCTTTAAATATATTATAGGCAATCTTTCTTGAGAACCTTTCTTCTCCAAACTCTTTCAAAATAGTTTCTATTTCCTTTAGAGATAGATTTTTTAGAAATTGGTAAAAGGGGATACCTTCGCATTTATTGAACCTCATATCTAATATTGAATCATTTGAAAAAGAAAACCCCCGATTTTTCTCTTCTAATTGATTAGAGGATAGACCTAAATCTAAAAGAATCCCACTGACCGAAGTAATTTGTTCGGCTAAAAGAATTTCTGGAAGATTATGATAAGAATTGTGATGTAATGATACTTTAGATGAAGTTATAGGAAATTTTTTAGTACACATTTCTATAGCTTCCGAATCTCGGTCAATCCCGATTACTTTTCCTGTCGGGGAAAGATAGGAAAGAATTTGTTTGGTGTGTCCGCCCTGCCCAATGGTTCCATCTATATAAATGTGACCGGGATTTACATTTAAGTAATAGAGTGCTTCCTTCACCAAAACCGGGATATGATGAAGTGATGTATTCATTAAAGAATAATTTTTTCTGCCAATTCATTGAATGCATCTTTATTGTTATCAGATATTTTATTATCAAGATCTTCCAGAAGATCAGGGTTCCATATTTCGATTTTATTGATCATCCCAATTATTGATACATTGCGATGTATATTTGCAAATTTTATCAATTCGCTTGTCAGCAAAATCCTTCCTTGCTTATCGTAAGCTACCATTGAAGTAAAACGTGAGTACTGCCTTGCAAATGCACGGTTGACAGTTGATGACCCTTGCTCACGAAGCTGTAGAAGCACCTTATTCCATTCAACTAAAGGATAAACCCAGATACATTGGTCCATGCCCTTTGTGATCGCAAATGTGTTATTGTTTTCAAGAGACAAAACTTGACGAAATTTTGCTGGAATATTAACCCTACCTTTAGGGTCAACGGTGTAGGAGTATTCTCCCGTAAATGTATTAGGATTTTGTATCATAATTTCTAAAAGAAAGGTATATCTACCCACTATTACCCACAATTCTAATATATTTACCCACTTATATCAAAATATTTTTTCAAATATTTGTTAAAAGCTAATAATATTTAGGAGTAATGGATATGATATTTATCACATCCAAAAATTTTATTCTATTTAACTAATCTATCTATTTCTAGGAGTGTATTGCCTGACAGAATAGGCAGGAGGATCGGCAGTGATATTTATTTTTAGAGGAGTTGTTGAATTTTGATATTCATATAATTTAATTTCTTCAGAATCCCCATTTATTGAGATGTTGACATTTTGAGTATGCTCAAAAACAATAGTTAAGTTATTATCTATAAAAAATGATTTATGCTCACCACTGTTCAGTAAAATATTCGAAATATCAACTGTGTCCGATGTAATATATAAATTTAACTGGCTCACAGTTTTAATGTTTAGAGAATATGGAGGGAGGATGCTGAGTTGTTGTTCCTCATTAGATGACTCAATAAAATTTGTATTTAGTTCGCTGATAAAATCTGATGTTGAATAATAAGATTCAGCATTCGTAGGCTCAGGAGAATCCGTTATTTTATTAATTATATATATTCCAAATATCCAAATTAATAATAAAGCTCCACCTTTTTTAAGGTTGTCACGATTCTTTTTTGGATTTTTTTTAGATGAGACAATTTTCTCGTTTGTTTTATTCCCTAGGTTACCATCATTAAGTTGTTCAACTGTTTTTTTATCCTTACTGGTTGAATAAGTTTCTTCATCTGTTTGTGATTCTTCGTATTGAGCTATCAGTTCTTCTGGATCTAACCCCACTTCATTTCCATATGCACGCAAAAATAATCGTATATAAGGTGTTGGCAGGATGTCATAATCCCCATTTTCAAGTGCCACAAGAAAATTTATGTTTATTTTTGTTCGATTATGGATTTCTTCCAGCTCAATTCCTTGCTGAATACGAGTATCTTTTAGTATTTTGTGTAAATCTGGCATAGTTTGTACCTTTGAATTTAAAGTAATTTGCAAATCAATAAATAAGTAAAAGATTTGTAAAATATTATTTTACATTTTTTTAAGCATTTTTTTTAAATATTTAAATTATTATTTAAAATAATTAGATAGTTTCATTCAAAATTTATGATGTAACTGGGAAAAATGAATTTTAAAATCAAATGGTAAAAAAAATGGATAGAAAATCTTTCAGTAAATATAAAAAATACATTAAAATTGTGGGCTAAACTCGAATCATTAATTTATGTTTAATAAACTAACAGACAAATTTGAATCTGTTTTCAGAACTTTACGAGGTCTTGGAAAGATTACGGATACTAATATCCGAGATACAGTTCGTGATATCCGTATTTTGCTCTTGGAAGCGGATGTAAACTATAATATTGTAAAATCTTTTATTGAAAAAGTAAAGTTGAGAGCAGAAGGTACAAAGGTATTAAAATCTATTAAGCCAGGCGAGCAGTTCATCAAAATCATTCATGATGAGTTGATAGAATTGTTGGGTTCTGAAACTTCACCCATAATTTCAGGCAAAGCTAAGCCTCACGTTATCTTGCTAGCTGGTTTACAAGGAGCAGGCAAAACAACAACTGCAGTGAAAATAGGGTTATGGTTAAAGAAAAATGGCTTTTCAAGTTTATTAACTGCTGCAGATGTTTATAGACCCGCTGCGATTGATCAGCTCAAGACATTAGGCTCTCAAGCAGATATTCCTGTTTTTTCTTTAGGGAATTCTGATCCAGTTTTAATATGTCAAGAATCCATTGTAAATGCTAAAGATTTGGGGATGGATTATGTTATTTTAGATACAGCGGGACGATTACACATCGATGGTGAAATGATGGAAGAAATTCAATCTATCCATGACAAAACATCTCCCGATGAAACAATTTTTGTTGTAGATGGAATGACAGGACAAGATGCGGTGAATTCTGCGAAATTATTTTCAGAAACATTACCACTTACAGGAACAATATTAACAAAAATGGAAGGCGATAGTCGTGGAGGTGCAGCAGTCTCAGTCTCTGAGGTAACAGGAGTTCCCATTAAATTCCTTGGGATATCAGAAAAATTGGATGGTTTTGAACTCTTTGACCCAAAAAGGATTGCTGACAGAATTCTTGGTTTTGGAGATGTATTATCTCTTGTAGAAAAAGCTCAAGATAATCAGAATAATACTGATGAAAGGATAATTAAAAAAGTAATGTCTGGCAAAGGATTTGATTTAAATGATTTCAGGTCTCAACTTCAACAAATAAAAAAAATGGGGTCAATGAATCAAATTATGCAAATGCTTCCTGGCGTAAATAGAAAGATATTAAAAAACATGAATATGAATGATAAACAATTAATTTGGACGGAAGCAATTATACAATCTATGACTGCAAATGAGCGTTTATCTCCCAAGATTATTAATGGAAGTAGAAGGAAACGAATTGCAAAGGGTTCCGGACGGCCTATTCAAGAAGTTAACCGACTGCTAAAAGAATATTACCAATTACAAAATTTAATGAAAAAAGTGAGCAGTAAATCATTTTCACAAATGAGAAAAACTGCAGCACAATTTATGACAGTTAATTAAGGAGACAGATTTGGCAACACGAATTCGATTAAAACGATTAGGACGAAGGAACAGACCTTTTTACCGTATTATTATTATTGACTCAAGAAAAAGAAGAGATGGTGCAGCAATAGAAGAAGTAGGATGGTATGATCCAATTCTTAAAAAAGATAAAAATGTTGTTAAAAATTTGATGAAAAAAACGGGTTTAGCCCATAAATGGCATTTGTTAAAAATGGGTTTGAATGATGAAGAAATTGAAAAAAGTATGCAGAAATGGGAATTGGATAAAGATCTTACTCTTAAACTAAGAGCTGAGAGAGCTGAAGAAAAAACTCAATTGAAGAAAAAGGAAGCAGAAGAAGCAAAAGAGGTTGAGGAGGAGGCTAAAAAGGAAAGTTCAGATACAGAGGAGCCTAGTGATGAGCCAGAAGCAGCAGAGGACACAGAATCTGTAAAGGAAGATGAAGGGAAGGAAGAAGATGTTTCTGAGGCAGATAAAGATGAGAGTAAGGATGAAAGTTCAGATACAGAGGAGCCTAGTGATGAGCAGGAAGAAGGTACAACTGATGCATCTTCAAAAAAGACTGATAAAAAGAAGAAAAACCCCTCAGATTAATTTCAATGAAATAGAGAATAAAATAAAAAGGAGATTTAGGCAATGAAGGAATTTATTGAAATGGTAGTTAAGCAATTAGTTGATAAGCCCGATGAAGTTGAAGTAAATGCAGTTGAATCGGAGAAGAGGATTATCTATGAATTGATGGTCGGTGATGGAGACTATGGAAAAGTTATTGGTAAGCAAGGAAAAAACATTTCTGCTATAAGGTCACTTATTTTTGCAATCAATGCAAAAGAAGGTGGTAAACGTGCAAGACTGGACGTAATAGATCGATAAATTTTAATGAACAAATTATTTGCCATTGGAAAAGTGACCAAAGTGTCAGGTATGAAGGGAGAGGTTCGCTGTAAACCATTATCAAGATATTTCGACACATATATTGATGCTAGACCTCTTTTTTTGGGTATTTCTAAATCTATGAATTCTGAGATTAAATTAGAGGAGATTATCCAATCGGGTAAACATCACCGATATCGATTCTCAGGAGTAAATACAAAAAAAACTGCTCAATCAATAATTGGTCAATTTGTATATGCAGGAGTATCCGAAAAGGATGAAATAAATTGGATTTCAAAGGATATAATTGGTTTTGATGTGATTACAAATGAGGGAGTAAGTGTAGGGCGTATAAAGGATATCTTATGGCTACCGTCTAATGATGATTATGTAATCCAGAAAAATAAAAAAGAATATTTAGTGCCTATTATTTCTGAAGTTGTTAAAGAAATAGATTGGGAATTTGAAGTTTTAATAATTTCTCCTATGGAGGGATTGATCGATTGAAACATTTTGCAATAATAACTCCTGTCCCTGAGCTTGTTGAAAAAATTCTACAAGAGACCATAATACGAAAATCAATAGATAATGGTCTTGCAAATATTAATGTTGTAAACCTAAGAAAATTTTCGAAGGGGAAATACCAACAAGTTGATGATAATCCATTTGGTGGAGGCGAAGGGATGGTAATGATGCCAGAACCATTTTTTAAGGCCATTGATCATACAATGGAAAAATGGAATAATAATAAAAATGTTAATGTAATTTATCCATCTCCTCAAGGAACGCAATGGTCGCAAGATTATGCAAAGAAATTTAGTAGTGATGAATATATAATTTTTCTGTGCGGTCATTATAAAGGAATCGATGAAAGAGTGATTGAAAAATATGTGACCCATGAATATTCTTTAGGTGACTATGTAATCTCGGGAGGAGAGTTATCATCTATGGTTATGATGGACAGTATAATCCGATTAATTCCAGGTGTTGTAAATTCATATGAATCAGTGTTAACAGATTCATTTATGAATGGATTATTGGATGCTCCATATTATACTAGGCCTAGAGAAATCGATGGTAAAATTGTTCCCGATGTTTTATTAAATGGTAATCATGAGCAAATTGATTCATGGAAACTAAATAAAAGAATGGAGTATACACGTAAGAAAAGAAAAGATTTATGGGAAAAATATATTTCTAATGAAAGTAATGGAGATGCACATGAATAAAATACAAGAACTAACAAAAGAATATTTAAAAAATGATATACCACAATTTAGGGCAGGTGATAGAGTGTCGATTGACTACCGTGTGATTGAGGGGGGGAAAGAAAGAATTCAAAAGTTTCAGGGTGATGTCATTAGCAAAAAGGGTACCCAAATTGAAGCATCTTTTACAGTCAGGAAGATCTCAGGAGGAGTAGGAGTTGAAAGAATATTTCCTCTTCATTCACCGATGATTTCAGAATTAAAAGTATTGCGTAAGGGAAAAGTCCGGAGAGCGAAATTAAATTATCTTAGAAAATTAAAAGGAAAAGCTGCAAGGATCTCAGAACGAAGATAATCTAACTTGTTGTTAATTAAAACCCTCACAAAATCGGTTTCGTGAGGGTTTTTTATTTCTGATATAATAATATTTTGAATAAAAGTGAAAAAATAGTAATAAGTGTAACAACTGTATCGCATTTGAGTGTCCATAGCACTATGCTCATTTTTCCAGCTATTATGCTATTTTTAAAATCTGAATTCTCAACAGGTCTAACAACTTTAGGTTTATTGGCTTCTTTGAGCACTTTCATGTATGGGGTAGGTGCTTTACCAACAGGATTAATGGAAAAGAAGCTCGGGGCTTCTTCATTATTAATAATTTTTCAATTAGGTTCAATATTATCCGCCTTATTTATTGCTTTCTCCGATACACTTTTTTCATTGGGAGTTGGTTTAATTTTGATTGGATTATTTTCTAGTATATACCATCCTGCAGGATTAACAATTCTTTCCCAGCAAACAAAAAACATTTCAAAAAGTATGGCTATTCACGGTATTGGAGGGTCAATAGGTTTAGCATTGGGTCCTTTGATAGGCGCAATTTTTACAGATTTTAGTTCATGGAGGTTAGCATATTTAACGATTGCAGTCTTTAATCTTATATTATTAATAATTACTTTGTACAATCTTGAGAGATTAAAAGATATTCAGATTATAAAAAATAATAGAGAGAAAAACGAAAACAAGACGAATAAATCAGCTTTAAAATATTATTATGCAATATCAATATTAATGGGGTTTACATTCACTGGATTTACAACGTTTATGCCGACCCATTTTGCTGTTGAAACCAGATTATTATTTATAGGTGTTTCAGATACATTGAGAGGAGGAATCTTTACATCACTGGTATTACTAACAGGTATAATAGGACAGTCTCTGGCGGGGTGGGCAGGTAAAAGATTTTCATTAACAAAATATTTATTTTGGATTATAGTTTTGAATATACCGTTTTTAATTATATTAGGATTTGCCACACATTATTGGTTAATTCTTTCATCTTTACTGTTCGGGATTATTCATTTCAATTGGCAACCCATAGCAAATTCTCTTTTAGCACATATAACACATAATTCGAAAAGAGGATTAGGTTACGGAATAAATTTTTTCCTAAATATAGGCATTGGTTCTATTGCAGCAGTTGTTTGTGGTATAATTGCCGAAAAATATTCATTGACGTTCGTTTTTCCTGTATTAGGAATCATACTAACTCCAGCATTATTATTAAGTTGGATTTTAATTGGAAAAGTCAG
>CAZNQF010000044.1:2678-13058 GCA_964575125.1 uncultured bacterium | reverse complement strand
GAAATGATATTACATTATATGATGAGTGTAAATTAGTAGATTATTATGTAGCAGATTAGGTTTTCTACCTCTTTATAAAAAAGTGGGGATGGAGTAAATTTAGATTTATGAAAAAAATATTATTATCATTTATTTTTCTATCTATAATAAATGCACAACCGGGATGGTCTGAATTTGTATTTGATGGTGTAACAAGACAATACTATTTACATCTTCCCAATCAGCTTGGTTCTGTGGATGGGTTGGTATTTGTTTTGCATGGTTTCGGTGGTAATGCAAACGGTATGATCGGATATACTCAGATGAATGAGGTAGCAGACGACAATGGCTTTGCTGTGGTCTATCCAAATGGAACATTGGATCAGGGGGGAACTAGATTTTGGAATGTAGGATATGAATTTCATTTTGATGAGACCGTGAACGATGTGGGATTCCTTGTTGCGCTTGCTCTGTCTCTCCAGTCTGACCATAACATAGATTCTGACCGTATCTTCAGCACAGGATTCTCTAATGGAGGCGAGATGTGTTATCTATTGGGGTGCGAAGCTTCTGATGTATTTAAAGCCGTTGCTCCTGTTGGTGGATGTCTGATGGAATGGATAACCCACATATGTACCCCTCAAAATCCAATATCTCTTTTTGAAATTCATGGTACAGATGACAACGTAGTTTGGTGGGATGGTGATATGGATAATATCGGTGGATGGGGAGAATATTTAGGCACACAGCAGGCAATTGAATTCTGGAGTGAGATGAACAACTGCACAGAATCAATGTCTGAGGTTTTACCAAATATAAACCCCAATGATGGGAGCACCGTGATAAGTCATAAACATTTAGAGTGCACAAATAGTACTGAGGTCTGGCTCTATGAGGTTAGCGGTGGTGGTCATGATTGGCCCGGAAGCTCAGGAAATATGGATATCAATTCCAGCGAAGAGATATGGGAGTTCTTTGATAGCCAGAGAATCAATATAAGTGTTGATTATTTATCTAACTGGAACCTCGTTGGATTATCTCTTGAGGTTAGTAATAGTTTATATAGTGATTTATTTCCTGATGCGGTAGAGGGGACGCTTTTTTCTTTTAGTGACGGATATAATCTAGAAACGCATTTGATACAGGGTGAAGGCTACTGGTTAAGATTGAATGACGCTGGCACCACTAATATCTCAGGCACTTCAATTAATGATATTTCTATTGATCTGAGTGTAGGGTGGAATCTTATAGCAGGAATAAGCCATCCTATAAATTTATCAGAGATTCAGGATTTGGATGAAATTATTGTTCCTGGAACGATCTATGGATTTACCACCGAAGGCTATTCAAATACAGAGACTATTGAACCGGGAAGAGGATATTGGATTCGGGCAAATAGTTCAGGATCAATTACATTAATTGATAATTAAATCCCCTATTTTTTCTAAAAAGATTTTAAAGAAATCACATGAAATAAATGAATAATTTTATTAAAAATGTTCTAATTATTTTTTTCTCAATTCTTATAGCTAATATATATGGTTTTGAAAATAATCATCTTGTAAGTAACAGATATTATGATCAGAGTAAATCTCACCACACTCCAGATGGTTTTACTAATCCCTACTTGAGTCCAGAAAATCAATCGAAATCTTTCTCATCTTTTTGGAAAATGATGAAAGAAGAGAGACCAAAAAACTTTGGAGTGCAAAAAGTAATATTTTCAGACATTAGTACTATCAATAGTAAAATTGAGAGACAAACAGATTTTATGGTGTGGATTGGACACTCCACTATTTTACTTCACATAAGTGGAAAAACTATATTGACAGACCCCATTTTTTCAGACCGATGTTCACCCGTACAATTCCTCGGTCCAAAACGTTATACTGCCCCAGCAATATCGCTTGACAACCTCCCTCCACTGGATATAATTCTTATAAGCCACAATCATTATGATCACCTAGATAGGAACAGTGTAATAAAAATTGGGAATAAAACAATTTGGATAGTCCCGCTCGGACTAAAGGATTGGTTTAACAATGAAGGCATAACAAATGTTAGAGAATATGACTGGTGGGATGAAGATAATATTAAGGAAATAAAAATTTATTGTTTACCATCTCAGCATTGGTCAAAACGTACCATATTAAATAGCTTTGAAACACTCTGGGCGTCTTGGGCAATCGAAATAGATGATTTCCGTTTTTGGTTTGCAGGAGATACAGGCTATAACGAGTATTTGTTCAGAGAAATTGGTGAGAAATTGGGACCGTTTGATCTTTCTGCAATTCCCATTGGAGCATACGAACCTCGTTGGTTCATGAAAAATTTTCACGTTAATCCAGATGAGTCAGCAATGATACATAAAGATGTAATATCTCATAAGAGTGTTGGGATTCATTGGGGAACATTTGTGCTTTCTACAGAACCTTTTGATGCTCCCCCTAAATTATTAAAGCAAGCAATGATAAAAAATAATATAGGGATTGATGAATTTATTACGCCCAAGATTGGTACAATTATAGAACTTGAAAAATCTGATTAACAAATTAAGAATATATGAATTGAACCAATAAATGCAAAAAAGGGAAGAAAATATTTCAATAATAAAGGAAGCTTGTGTGGAAACAGTTAGTGAAGCTGTTTTAGCTGAGCAAAGAGGTGCGCACAGGATAGAACTTTGTTCCAGTTTATTATATGATGGTCTTACACCACCAACTAAAACAATTGAAAAAGTAATAAAATCCTTATCTATACCAATAAAAGTCATGATTCGTCCAAGAAAAGGAAATTTTATTTATAATGAAAAGGAATTAGTAGAAATGGAATCAAAAATCAATATGTGTAAAATCCTAGGTATTAATGAAGTTGTTTTTGGTATATTAAAATCGGACAATAATATAGATTATTTATCTATGGAAAGATTAGTAAAAAAAGCCTATCCAATGTCCGTTACCTTCCACAAAGCAATAGATATTGTTTCTGATATAAAAAATGCAATAGAAAGATTAATCCCTATTACGGGTATAACCAGTATTCTTTCATCTGGAGGTAAGGATACAGCGTATAACGGGAAACAACATATAAAAGACATCATCAATAGCTTTGGAAATCGATTTAATATCATTGCCGCTGGATCAATAACAGAAAAGAATTTTGATGTAATTCATGATTATATTAGAGCAAATGAATATCATGGACGTAAAATAGTTGGTACTCTAATTTGAAATATTTTTTAATAATACATTTTCTATACCCATCTCTTTGTAGAAAAGTGAGAAATGAAGTAATTTTGATGACGGGATTAAAAGTGTTTAAAGACA
Organism: uncultured bacterium; assembly: GCA_964575125.1. Lineage (GTDB taxonomy): Bacteria > Fidelibacterota > Marinisomatia > Marinisomatales > AB-629-J13 > AB-629-J13. The sequence goes on along the minus strand of CAZNQF010000044.1, from coordinate 9,753 downwards.
ATTTAATATTCAGTTTGCTTTTTACTAGTTTGGTCATTGCCCAAGATTTCTCACCTGGACCTTACGGAACAAACTATTATGATACAGCTGGACCTTTTCAGATATTGGATTTTAATGCTCAAGTTGTAGGAGATATTGATTATGATGAGTCTATTGATGTGGAAGACGCGTTATGGAGCAATATGGCGGCTACCGGAGCTCTTGAGCTAACTGAAGACCAGCTTACCATAGCGGATGTGAACATGGATGGTATTATTGATCAAATAGATGTAGTTGGAACAGTAAATCGAATTTTTAATTCTGAATATTCCTACTGGGATTTTGAAACTGAGTGGAATGGAGAGGAAAGCTATATCTTTATCCATTATAGTCCATCAGTAAATTATTCTACTCCGTTGTGGATATCAAATGAAAGGGAAGCTCTGTTGACAAACTCGCCACTGAACGTTCATTATTTTTTTGTATCTAGCCGTGAATCTGCCACGGAGGATGTTTTGACGGTTAAGGAATTTTTTGATGAAATTTTGGATGGAATGTCCGATGAAATACAAATCCACTGGAAAAAACATCTTCATTTTGTGCCCACACAGGTTGACTCCTTAAACAGCTGGCTCAGTGAAGCCTTAAATGGAAAATATGCTATTGGGATTGATCGCTTTCAGAAGATCAAGGAGATTGGCTACTTGGGCAACCCAAATGGTTTCACAGGTACTTATATCAATTATTTAGCTCACGAAGCTCACTATTATAACTATGAATGGAATGCCCTGAACGAGGACGAGGAATTTTATGAAATAACTGTTTTTGATAGTACGTTATATTCTGGTGGTTGGTCTCCCACCATATCTAATATTGTGAATCTACCTGAGACAGATCTTTTATCAACATTTTCAAGGATGGAAATTGAAGCTAGAATGCCGTGCAACGGTTATTTAGATTCCAACTGCGATGATTATGACCGTATCGCGCATTTTTATGTGTGTCAGGGACAATGTTATGAAACCATTTATTATCCTATGGATGAAGATGCCTGTTTGGAAGCAGGATATTCGTGGAACGGTGAAGAACAGTTATGCTATTCCACTGAATATCTTGATAATGTATCTCAGGATGAGTGCCCGGAAGAAAATTGGAACTATAATCGAGAGTGCCATGAAATCTCTCGGTGGATTACACCTTTTGACCGACAACCAAATTGGGTGACTGATATCACTCCCTATATGGCAATGATTAATTCAGGTGGCCCAAAAATGTTCAAATTTATGATTGGTGGTTGGCCCAACAGCATAATAACCATAAAATTGAGACTATTTGAGGACAATAACGGTGGCAGTGTTAGACAGGACTTTATTCCAATGTGGACGGGAGGAGGTTTTTATTCCGGTGGAGAACCAGTGTATAACGAAAACCATGAGCCCATTATATTTCATATACCTGATGACTCAGCTAAGGTTGAATTCTCATCATATATATCGGGCCATGGATGGGGTAGCGATACAGGTAATTGTGCTGAGTTTTGCAATACACGGCATTTCTTTAGATTGAACGGCGGAGTATTTGAGTTTGATAAATCTCATCCAACGGCAGGGGGAAATACAACCTGCATGGAAATAGAGCAGATTGCCGGAGGTGTCATCCCAAATCAATGGGGGACTTGGGGATATGGGAGACAGGGATGGTGTCCAGGGTTGGATGTTGAACCATTTGTTGTGGATATTACAGATTACCTGATTCCTGGTGAGGATAATGTAATGGAGTATGAGGCGTGCTGGGCAAGCTCAAGCAATCAGTGCTATGATTATTGGCCCACGATTACGGATCCTGGTGGATATTTAGCTAATATCTCTATGACTTCTTTTATAATTATATCACGATGATGTGGAGCACTTTATGAAAAATATTTTTGTCTGTTTACTACTTTTTTCTCAATTAATCATAGCCGATGATGTGACCATTTGGGTTTCGTCTTCAGATGAAAACAGCGTTGCTATATCTATGATCGCGGAACAGGAGATATTCGGTTTTCAATTCAAAATTGGAATTGAAGGTATTGAGGAAAATATTTTTGCACCTGTTGATAGCGCTTTTTATAATGATGCAGGGGAAAGTGTCTCATCAACTATTATATATCCTCTATCTGGAGTCTCACAGAGCTCAGGTTATACCTGTTTTGTTAATCCTGAAGGGTTATTAGTTTCCTTTTCATTTCAAAATTTAGGGATTGCCCCGGTAGATTCTGTAATCTTGATTGAGCTTCCTTGGCTAGTTTCAGCTGTCTCTACTGATCTAGTGAGCATTATAGATCCTGTTTTTGTAGGATTGGATGAGGAAGGAGAACCAATCAGTTTAGAGGTGGAGTATGGTTTAATTGAGTATCAAGATGGTTGGCCATATGAAGCACAAACTCAGGTTATCTCCTCACCTACAATGGCAAACTTTGAGTCTGGAAGAAAAGTGTTGTTTGGTGATTATAATGGAAAATTTAGAATTGTAAATACGGACGGGAGTGATGTATGTTGGTTTGACACCGGAAATCAAATTTGGGGTTCACCGGCGGTGAGTGATCTTGATGGAAATGGGGATTTAGAAATAATAATCACATCAAAAAGTAAACATCTATATATTTTAGATGATGAGTGTAACCTCATTTATGATTTCAATGCAGATCAATTTTTAATGGGTACACCATCGATAGGAAACTTGGATGATGACCCTGAGAAGGAGATTGTTTTTGGAGGCTTTAGCAATCCAGGGACCATATTTGCTCTAAATCATGATGGTACTTCTGTTGAGAATTTTCCACTAGAATTGGGTGAAAAAATTCAGAGAGGTGTTGCACTGGCTGATTTTAATGGCAATGGAAAAGATGATATTGTTTGCGGTACCGATGATCAGCGAATATATTTAATCTATGACGATGGGACCATTGCGGAAGGATTCCCCTTTGAAGCTAATGGTGATTTTAGAACAGCTCCAGTGGTTGTCGATGTGGGTGGTGCAAAAACAATTTTTGCTGGTTCAAGGGACAACTCATTATATGCTCTTAATTCTGATGGGACTATTAAATTTCAGATAGAAACCGGTGATGACATTCCTTCATCGGTAGGAGTATTAGATAGGGAGTCTGGGCCAGCTATATTTTTTGGTTCGGAGGATAATTTTCTTTATGGTGTTGACATGAATGGTGATGCGATTCCCGGGTGGCCTATTAATGCGGGGATAGATGTGATTGGTACGCCTGTATTTTCTGATCTAGATAATGATGGTTCCCCTGAGGTAATTGCAACTAAAGCAGATGTTGATTTCTTAATTTTTCATTTAGATGGAACACCATTTGAAGCCATACCCATAGAATTTGAATTACCATTTGTAAGTTCTCCAAGCGTTTCGGACTTAGATTTAGATGGTGATTTAGAGCTGCTGAGCGGAACAACTGAGGGTGTAATTGTGGTCGATGTAAAAGACCCAGGAACAACCGAAGGATATTGGAATCTCTATCGTGGTAATCTGGAACGGACCGGTTTTTACCAAATCTCTGGTGGTGGAATGGAATTCTCCAACATTGCAGATTGGAATCTGGTTGGCCTTCCTTTATCTGTAGATGATAATTCCGTAATCTCTATTTTTCCCGAGTCCATTGAGGGAACGCTATTTTCGTTCGATGTAAGTTATGTGCAGGAGGAAGCAATGTCTCCTGGAACAGGATATTGCCTCCGGTTTGAATCTGAAGGAATCAGTTCATTGTCAGGAACACCCATAAATGAATTATCGATTATCCTTTCTGAAGGATGGAACCTCATTTCAGGAATCTCATCTATTGTAGATGTAAATAATATCAGTGATACCGATGAAATTATAATCCCTGGGACTATCTACGGATTTAATGGTTCTTATATACAAGCTGAAACTATTAATCCAGGAAATGGATACTGGATGAGAGCGATTACAGATGGACAAATCATAATTTCAAATATGTTTAATCGAGAATCGAAAGCCAGAGAATTATTTATTAATAGACCTAATGGAAATGTTCTGATTTTTAACAATGGATTGGAATTATTTTTTGGAATGGAAATAACAGAAACTAATAGATACAATTATAGTCTTCCTCCCAAAATGCCAGAGGGATTTGATGTCAGATTTTCAAATAATTTAATGGCAACAGAAGACTTTGGTGTGATCGAGATCACATCAACCGGACATCCCATTAAGTTTTCTTATGAAACCCGAGATATAGAAGATGAGTGGACCATTATTAATAAAGAATCTGGGAATGCATTTTCTATCTCAGGGATCGGAGATATAACTATTCCCGGTCCTGTTCATCTTTTGGAATTAATGAGATCACCTTCTTCAATACATCCAGAGGTGTTTTCGTTGCACGATGCGTTTCCAAACCCTTTTAATCCTGTTACCACAATTGGTTTTGATTTGCCCGAAAACTCTGAAGTAAATATTTCTATTTATAATTTGTTAGGGATCGTGGTCAAAAATATCGTGAGTGAAGAGATTCCAATTGGTTTTCACTCTGTGATTTGGGACGGGACAGGACATTCAGGATACCCAGTAAGTTCTGGGGTATATTTATATCAAATTCGGTCAGAAAAATTTATAAAAACAAAGAAATTAATTTTGTTGAAGTAATAGTATAGTACATATATTTTTGTCTGTCCATTCCTTGACTCAACTTTGACACCGTCGGTAAATTCACAGACTCATGGATGTTATTCGTTTGAAAAAAATGCTGTTTTACGGCTACCACGGTGTATCAGATTCAGAAAAAGAATTGGGTGGAAAGTTTGAGGTAGATCTTGAAATGTATCTCTCTCTACAAAAACCTGGTGTGTCTGACAGTTTATCAGATACGATTGATTATGAGGATGCATATAAGGTGGTTGATAAATGTATGCACAATAAAAAATATTTTCTTATAGAAGCTCTGGCAGAGTCAATTTGTAAAACATTATTGAAGAAATTTTTTATTGATAGAGTTAAGATAAAGGTAAGAAAGCCCAATGCACCTGTAAAAGGGGTATTAGATTTTGTGGAAGTTGAATTAGAAAGAGGAAAAAATAGCTAATGGAAGAGCTGGTTTATCTATCTCTAGGTACAAACTTGGGAGATAGAGAAGCAAATCTCGCTGGGGCTATCAGCGCAATCGAAACCATTGATGATGTTTCAAATATTCGGGGTGCATCATTTTATGATTCTTCTTATGTTGGAGAGGGAGAGCAACCTAATTATTTAAATACAGTAGTAGAATGTTTAACTTCTTTGAATCCTTTTGAATTTTTTGATCAAACTTGTAAAATTGAATCAATGATGGGTCGCCCTAAAATTCGCGAAAAATATATCGCCCGTTCTCTAGATATTGATATTTTATGTCATGGAGAATCTGTTTTAGAAACAGATTCTTTAACAATACCACATCCTGGTATTCCTTATAGAAAATTTGTTTTAATTCCTTTTAATGAGCTTGATCCGGATTACATTATTCCTGGATGGAAAATTAGCTCCATACTTGTGCAGATACATCTTCAATAGCTAAACATAACATTGAGTCTGAGGCATGAGAAATTTATATTATATTGCAGTTGAAGGTCCCATAGGAGTTGGTAAAACAAGTCTTGTGCAGTTACTTGGTAAGAAATTGGGAGCAAAAATGGTTTTAGAGGAATATGAGAATAATCCATTTTTAGAAGATTTTTATAATGATCCTGAACGGTTTGCATTTCAAACTCAATTATTTTTTTTAATGAATCGATATAGACAGCAGCAGGACCTTAGACAAGTTGATATGTTCCACAATCTATTAATAACAGATTTTATGTTTGTAAAAGATCGATTATTTGCCTCATTAAATTTGGATGATAAAGAGCTATCTCTCTATGATACAGTTGCCAATTTATTAGAAAGAAATGTGTTGAAACCAGATTTAGTTATTTTCCTCCAGGCGGAGACTCAAACTCTTATGCGAAATATCTCAGGTAGAGGAAGAGAGTTTGAAGCAAATATGTCATTTGATTATTTGGATGCGCTGAGCCAGGTTTACAATGAATATTTTTTCAAATATTCGGACACACCTCTAATAATAATTAATACGAATAATATTGATTTTGTTCATAATGATGCTGACCTGGAAGAGGTGATAAAATATATAAGGGAACCGGTATCTGGGACGAAATTTTTTAATCCAATTCTTGAACGATAATTATGATACGGATCTTTCTCTTTTTTTTAGGAGGATATATTCTAATTAAATTAGTTCGTTCAATTTTATTTCCAAAATCATTTGATAACTCAATTGAATCAGATTCTTTCTCTGAAAAATCAAGTTATAAAAATCTAAATATAAGTGATGCCGAATTTGAAGATATTAATGAGAGAAAAAAATGAAAACTTTGTTCAAATGCAATATGGGTAGTGATAGTTGTAAAAATTTAGGTTTGTTGATTTTACGCATTTTACCTTCTTACTTTTTGTTTGCTAACCATGGACTTGGTAAAATAACTGATCCAGGAAAATGGAATTGGCTTGGAAGTACTATAACAAAGTATTTTTTTGGATTTTTAGATTTTACAAATCCACTTTTTGGTTTTCTAGCAGCATTTTCCGAATCTATTTGTGCAATATTTGTTTTTATAGGTCTTTTTACTCGCTATGCTTCGGCTATGATCTCTTTCACAATGATAGTGGCAATTCTATATCATATAACAGGTACAGGAGGCTCAGAATCTGCTTGCCTATATTTTTCGATATTTATGGCTATCTTTTGTACAGGACCCGGAAAATTTAGTATAGATATACTGCTACTTAAAAAAAATAATTGAAAGCTGTCACAATCCATAGTCATGGGGATTCTTCACATCTAAAATGGGAATCTGTTCCCAAACCTGACCTTGATGCATCAGGAGATGACATTATTGTTAGAATTAAGGCAGCAAGTATCAATCACCTTGACATTTGGGTTAGGCGTGGAATACCCGGAATAAGACTGCCACATATTTTAGGGAGTGATGGAGTGTGTATCATTGAATCCTGTGGTGAAAAAGTAACAGATTTCAATCCTGGGGAG
>CAZNQF010000044.1:0-2668 GCA_964575125.1 uncultured bacterium | reverse complement strand
GTGCAGTTTCCATTTATGATTGCTCACTCCCATTTTAATCCTGGAGAGGAGGTCATAGTTCAACCCCTTAACTTTTGTAGTAAATGTGACTATTGTCAAAGGGGAATGGAAAACTATTGCTCTGATATGAATATTTTGGGTGAGAATTCAAGCGGTACACAGTGTGAGTTTATAAAATTAAAATCGTTTCAGTTAAGGAAAAAACCTCCACACCTTTCCTTTCAAGATGCCTGTGCATTTCCTCTCTCAACTCAAACAGCTTACGCGATGTTGGTTAAACGTGCAAAAATAAAACCAGGAGAATCTGTATTTGTTTGGGGCGCAGGATCTGGCGTGGGAACTATGGCAATCCAAATTGCAAATTACTTTGGTTGTAAGGTATATGCATCTGCAGGTACTGACAAAAAAATTCGATTAGCAAAAAAATTAGGAGCAGCACATGCATGGAATTATAAAACAAAAGATATTTTGAATATGATTAAAGAACACACCAGAGATAGAGGAATTGATGTCGTATTTGAACATGTGGGAAAATCGACTTGGAATCTATCAAAAAAAATGTTGGCTGTGGGTGGTAGATTGGTCACCTGCGGAGCAACGACTGGTTATGATGTTTCACTTGATTTACGGCACCTTTTTATGAAACAGCAATCTGTTATGGGATCGACTATGAGCGATATAAATACATTTGATGAGATGTTATCTCTGGTAAATGATAAGGTAATTGTTCCAGTTGTTGATAAAGTTTTCCAAATGAAAGATGTTAAAGAAGCACATAATTTTATTGAGTCCTCTGGTCCGAACGGAAAAGTTGTTTTATTGACATAAAAATGATAGCAGACTGTCATCCTATGTGATAAATTTATATATTAATCTGGACAAGTTTTTTTTGAACAAATCATTCCACATAAACAACAAAATATTTCTTATTCTATTTGTATCTGGACTTATTGCTCAAGATAAAATAACAAATGTCGGTCTTACTACCGGTTCTCATGGTTGGGGAATTAATATCCAAAAATTAAATCGTTATAATGAAAATATATTTTGGAGTATCGATGGACGAATTTATATTATAACCGGAATTGGTGATATACCTATCCCAAATAATTTTGATTTTCAGCAGGAACGAAATCAAAAAAGTTTATTAATGGTTCCAATATCATTGGGGATTCAGCATTTCCCCTTTCAAGGTAAAATAGCAAATAATTTTTTCCCATTTATACACGCAAAGACCGGTCCTCTTTTTGTGTTTGATGGTGACGAATCCATAGATGGATTTTTTGACCGATGGAAAAAAGCAGAAACTCAAATCACCTATGGATTTCAAATTGGATTGGGGGTAAAATTTGTTGTTCCTCCTTATTCATTTATGTCAATTATGTTTGGCTATGATGTTTTTCCTTTATCAAAAAAAGCAGATGGCAGGAAAAATTATGATGGTGGCGTATTACAATTAGATTTTTCAGTTAAAATCGATGACTGATAAATTATTCTTTTATGTAAAACCAAATTGTGTGTCAGAAGGTAAGTTCACATTATCAGAAAATGAATCGCATCATATCCATCGTGTTTTAAGGTTAAATCTTGGTGAGCGAATTTGGCTAATAGATGGATTAGGTCATGGTTATGAAGGAGAATTATGTTCTTTCAATGGAACAGTAAAAGGGAAAATAATAAAATCTTATAAAAGAATGGGTGAAAATAGTTGGAATTTGCAATTAGCTATTGCAGTGTTAAAGAAAAATAGAATGGAATTATTGGTAGAGAAAGCAACCGAATTAGGTGTAAATAAACTGTCTTTTGTTAGAATGGATAATAGTGGTAAACAAAAAATTCAATTTCCTAGGCTAGAAAAAATAGTTAAAACGGCTTCCAAACAATGTGGTAGAACAAATTTTCCTTCCTTGAAAGAATATGCTAGTTTAAAGGACTTTCTTTATTTAAATAATGCGAAAACTATAGCTGCTCACAAAAGCGGAGATAGATTTTTAAGTACTTTTTTGTTTAAAAATAAAATGAAACCCTCATCTGTTATAATTGGTCCTGAAGGAGATTTTTCAAAAGAGGAACTTAGTTTGATTCAACAAAATAATATTCCTATAATATCGCTAGGTAATAGAAGGCTAAGGTCAGAGACCGCCGGGGTCTATGCGCTAACATCTATGAATGAATTTTATTTAAATAAATGCTAATATGATCGATTGTTTACTTTGTAAAATAGTTAGAGGAAAGATTTCAAGTGATTTTGTATATGAAGATGATAGTGTGGTTGCATTTCATGATATAAATCCACAGGCACCAATTCATATCCTTATAATTCCAAAAGAACATATTAGTACTTTAAATGATATTAGGGATAAAGATAAAAAATTATTGGGTAGCCTACAGTTAATCGCATCAAAAATTGCTAAAGATAAGCAACCAAATGTATTGCTTCCCACCAGTGATTTTATTACTACTCATATAGATAAGTTTATATCGAACCAGTTTATGCATTCAAATAATTTACCAGCTCCAATAACCGTATTATGTAGTGAATCGAAACTAATAGCTTTCCCATGTATCATTAAGCCTCGCTCTGGTCGTGGTTCGCGCAATGTCAAAATCGTGAAAACGGAAGAAGAATTAAAAGATACGTTAGGAAATAAACATGCAATTCTTTCAA
>CAZNQF010000043.1:11649-13078 GCA_964575125.1 uncultured bacterium | reverse complement strand
GGGAGATGTGGAAGAGCCACCATTTTGGTCTACTACAGTAGACTATCAATCAGGTTGGAACCTTGTAGGACTCCCCCTTGAAGTTGAAGACAATGATTACCTGACAATTTTCCCTGATGCAACTGGGAATACACTTTATTCTTTTGGTGAGACTTATGTTCCTGATACTACCTTGAACCATGGAGAGGGCTATTGGCTCAGGTTTGATAGTTCAGGCACCACAAACATTATTGGCCATCCAATTAATGAACTCACTATTAGTTTAAGTGAGGGTTGGAACCTGATCTCTGGGGTCCACTATGATCTCTCTATTTACGCAATCATTGACCCTGACAGCACTATAGTACCGAACACTCTTTATGGCTTTTCTGGTGCTTATTTTACCACTGAAGAACTAATTCCGGGAAAAGGATACTGGCTCAGAGCATACCAGGATGGTGATATCACAATTTCAGGTAGTGGATTAGCAAGAGTATTACCACAAGATTTTAGTCTAAATGACAAGGCAAATACCTTATCTATAAATGGAATGGACCTTTATTTTGGTATAGAGATGTCAGCAAAAGAAAAACTAAGCTATAGCTTACACCCAAACCCTCCCTCAGGCGCGTTTGATGTGCGATTTAAGGGTAATACCAGAATTGCTAAAGAAAATGCCGTAATAGAGCTAATGAACAGCTCTGAGAGTGTTACTATAGTCTACGATGTCATTATTGATGCAGGTGAGCACATGAACTGGGTAATTACATCAGACAATGGAAAAGATTACATACTTGAAGGGTTAGGGGAAATCACTCTTCCATCATCAGAAAAATTTGAACTAAAAAGAGAGCCGATCATTCCTATCACATTTGCATTACACCAAAACTTCCCAAATCCATTCAATCCAATTACAACATTAAGATATGATCTACCATCTGATGCTTGGGTCACTCTGAGTATTTATGATATGCTTGGCAAGGAAGTCACTCAACTTGTAAATACAATCCAACAAGCAGGCTTCAGATCAATACAGTGGAATGGTACAGACTCCAATGGAAGAGCAGTAAGTGCAGGTGCATATCTCTACCAAATTCAAGCTGGTGAGTTTGTACAGACCAAGAAGATGGTGTTGTTGAAGTAGATGGTAATAAGCCAACTGTGATAGAAGATTATCGATCAAAGTTGGTTAAAATATTTACCAGACCTACATTAATTTGACTTAATGCTTCTCTTGAGGTAAATTTACTTAATGCCTTCAAATCAAATATCTAAGAAGAAACTAAAAGCTATCGTCTTTACTGATATTGCTAATTTCACAAAGCTATCATCTAAAGATGAACAAAAGGCATTAGACTTAATACAACATCAAAATGAAATTGTAAAACCAATTGTTGACAAGCATAATGGTGAATGGCTGAAAGAGATTGGTGATGGGTTATTATTGAGC
>CAZNQF010000043.1:0-11639 GCA_964575125.1 uncultured bacterium | reverse complement strand
CTTTGATAGCAGTTTGGATGCTGTTAGGTGTTCAATTGAGATACAGACATTATTGAAGGATGTCGAAGATATAAATCTGAGGATTGGTATCCATCAGGGAGATATTTTTATTAAGGATGGTGATATATATGGTGATGATGTAAATGTAGCATCTCGGATTGAGCCTTTTTCAGCTATAGGCGGCATTGCAATATCACATAAAGTTGAAGCAGATATATCAAGTACTCCTGAATACACTACAAAGTATATTGGAAAGCCTCAACTTAAAGGTGTTGCACAAAAGGTAGAAGTATATTGTATTAGCTCTCATGGTTTGCCAGAAACAAATCTATCTGATGTATCAGCAAAACTTGAACCAAAAAAAATCCAATGGAATATATTTAGCTTTACCGGTGCACTTTTAACAGTTCTTGGAATACTTTTTTGGATTAATATTTCATTTATCGGATTTGGTATTGCTGAGGAGAGTGAAGTCCCATCTATAGCAATATTACCTCTTCTAAACAAGGGGTTAGATAAAGATAATTTTTATGCTTATGGGATTACCTCTGATATTATTTCAGATGTTGCGAATGCTGGTACAATTAGAGTTGCAAGCTTAAAAGAAATTGAAAGATTAGAATATAAAAAATATAACAATCAAGAGCTTTCAAGGCAGCTCTATTCTAGATATATTGCCCAGGGTAGTATTTGGAGGCTAGATAGTATATTTCAATTATCTTTTGAAATATATGATAATAAAAATAAAAAGATTATCTGGGCAAATAGATGGGAGAAAACTTGGAATAAGTTAACTACAATTAAAAATGAGTTAGCCGGAAAAATTTTATCTGAAATTAGATTTGATACTGAAGAACAGGCTCTAAGCTTTACACCGAATACTGAATCATATGAGTACTATCTGAGAGCAAAACATACATATGAAAAAAGAAATAATACAGATGATATAGAAACAGCAATAGGTTTATTGAATAAATCAATAGATCTTGATACTAATTTCATTTCACCCATATCGCTCCTTGGTTATGTATATATGAAGCTGGGCAAAAACGACAAGGCGTGGGAGACTCTTAATACTGGACTAGAAAAAGCTAAAATTACAGGTGACAATATTGGTAAAGCCTTGATTTATAGACATTTAGGAAATCTCTACTATCGAAAGAGCGATATGGAAAATGCTTTAGATTCTTATAACGAGGCGTTGAAATATAGTAAAAATTTAAATAAAGCAATGTGTATATCTAATTTGGCAAATGTTTACACTGTTAAAGGAGATTATAATAAAGCTTTGGAAGCTTATAATCGCTCTTTGGAAATAAAAAGAGAATTGGGCTATGAGCGTGAAATTGGTAGAAATCTATATGTAATAGGTAGTGTATATTTCAATCAAGGTGATTATGATACAGCTTTAAAATATTATAGTGAGTCTCTCCAAATTGTAAAAAATGTTAATGATAAAGAATCAACAGCAAATAATTATAGTAGTTTAGCAAGTATATATTCTTTTCAAGGGAAAAATACTAAAGCTGTAGAATATTTTTCATTATCACTCGATATAAGAAATGAGATCAATGATGTTAAAGGTCTAGGATGGATATACAAAGATATTGGTTGGCATTATTTAAGAGAAAATAATTTGGATAAATCTAAAATTAACTTTTTAAAATCTCTTGATATCTTTGAGAAACTAGGTAATAAAGAAGGAGTAATTGCAAATAATGTGGCTATTGGAAATCTCCATTTTAATTCAAAGGAATTCAATACTGCTTTAGAGTATTTTAGTAAATCACTTATTTTGGCTGAAGAGGTAGGTAGTAAATTTTATATTGCTGAAAACAATTCAAATATTGGAAAAATATATTATTTTTATATAGATGATTATGATAGAGCTTTAGAACATCTTAAACTATCTATTGAAGGATACTTTTCAATTAACAAGTACAATATGGCATTAGATCTATATTCTGCAGGAGAAATTTTACAAATAAAGGGAAAATATATTGAGGCTTTTGAATATTTTAATAGATCAAGTAAAATATTTGAAATTGAAAGGGAGAACAGATTTACTCCCAAGGAATGGCTATCTTATTGTTTAAAAAATATGGGAGTTATCTCTTATAAAACAGATAAATTGGATAGTGCAATCAAGTATTTAGAAAGATCTGTAAAAATTCAAAATGATATTGGATATGAAGGTATTAAACTAGAAAGTTCTATTTATCTAAATTTAATTTCTAAAAAATTGAAAAGAAATTATAACAACAAAGAAATTCATATTTTAATAAAAGAAACTGATGATGTTGGATTTTATTTAAATCTGATGCTATATGAGCTATTAGAAGAAAAACATTATCTAGATAAAGCTTATAACCAAATACAAGAGAAAGCATCCGAGATGGAAGAAGATTTAGCGAGGAAATTTCTCAGCTATCCTATCCCTAGAGAAATTATAGAAGAATGGGGTAAGGCCTATAACTCTAGCTCTTTGTAAAAAAGTGGGGATGGGATAAATATCTCTATAAAATATTAGAAAGCCTCTTTTTAAAGGCTTTTATTGTATATAACTTTCGTAGTTTATAAATAAGGAATAACAATGGAAAATAATAAGAAAAAAAAAGTATGCTGCTATTTAGGAGCGGCCTGTGATTTAATATGTTTCGTATTTGGTTCATACTTGCTTAGTTTAGCTATAATTGGTAAAACTTGTACAGCGGTAGCATGTAGTGCGTGCTGTGGATGTTTGAGTAGCTTAGGACTTCCTTTGATTGCATTAGGATTTGTAATTAGATCTTGGTGCGGCAAATGCTGTCCGTCTTTATGCTCAGATTCAGGTTCAAATTCTTAATAAAGACAATAGAATAATGTTATCTAATCCTTCCTATTTTGGTAGAAAATAATTTTTTTAATTATAGACTATAAAGAAATAACATGAAATCATATAGAGTCTATGGATTAAATGGGTGCAAAATGCTTCTATATGATAAAACTAGTAGATATAGAATTACTAAGATAGATATAGTAGAAGATATTGTTAATAATTTTGAGATTCCTATATTGAAGACATTTCATAGTGTACATACATATAGCAAGAAAGTATTTAAGGAAAAATTTAATAATAATAGAGCTCAGGGTATTATTATCGAATTCCTCGCAGACTTTGATAGTCAGTTTGATTTTAATGCAGTTTTTAAGGAAGACCACTGCATAGTAATACTTGACAGTATTAATGATCCTCAGAATTTCGGCCAGATTATGCGTACCTGCGAATGCGCTGGTATTGACTCTATAGTATTACCTAGTAATAGCTCAATATCAATTACAAATACAGTGCTGCAGATAAGCCAGGGGGCTTTTACAAATGTGAATATATATATTGAGAAGAATATCAATAGATTTATTGATAATATTAAGGAATATGATTTCTGGATTTCAGGATTTGAGAACAGTGTGTCAGCAAGTAATTGGTTTGATATAGAAATGAAAGGTAGAGTGTGTTTTGTTTTTGGAAGTGAAGGTAAAGGTATTAAATCTTTAACCCTTAAGAAGTGTGATTATATTGGAACTATCCCAATGATTGGTAAAATAAACTCTTTAAATGTTTCAGCCTCAGTAAGCGCTATCCTTTTTGAAAGAATTAGACAGATTAATACTCAATAAAGCTAACATGTTTTTTATTAACTATTTTCACCTCTTTCTAAAACAAATGTGGATAGGTTAAATTGAAGATAGTTTATTTTGTGATATAGTAGGTAGATTTTGGTATGCAAAAATATATTGCTATGAATCGATTCAAAATTGCATTGGGCAGGGAAAAGGATTTTGAGGAAATCTGGAAGAAAAGAGAAACTCATCTTGACGGAACAAAAGGCTTCAAGAATTTCAACCTTATCAAGGGTTCTTCTAATGAAGAGTACACACTTTATGCCTCCCACAGTGAGTGGGCCTCTAAGGTTGATTTTGAAAACTGGACGAAGTCAGAATCATTTAAAGCCTCACATAAAGGCGCAGGGCAGAATCGAGGTATTTATTTAGGACATCCTGAATTTGAAGGATTTGAAGTTATTTTATGATAAAAGTGCTTGAGTTTCATATAAATAATATAGAGTACAAGAGTCACCTTTATCGAGTGTCCCCCTTTATATAGTTAGCAAATTAAAAATGAAAATTGGATTGCAAATAACAAAAAACGATTCTAAGTATAGAAAACTATTGTCTAGCCTTAAAGATAATCTTCTATCTAAAAGAAAAATAGAGTTTATTCATATAAAAGATGATATTGAATTAGCAAAAGTTATTGGTGAGCTAAATGTTCTTGTGTGCTATGGAATTAAAAAGGATCTCTTTCTCAGGTCAAGCGAGACTCTTAAATGGATTCACTGTGGAACCGCTGGTGTTGAACATATTATGTATCCCGAAATTATTAAGAGTAAAGTGGTCATTACAAATGCAAGAGGTATTCATAAGGGAGCTATTGCTGAATATGTCATAGGAGTTATGCTTTATTTAGCGAAACAGTTTGATTCATGCCAAGACTTTAAAAGTACAAAGGATTGGACTCAGTGGGATATCGTAAAAAATATGATTCAGCTAAAAGGAAAAACACTAGGTATCATAGGCTACGGTAGCTTGGGCAAGGAGATAGCTCGATTAGCAAAAAGTTTTGGAATGAAAGTTCACGCAATTAGGCGGCTGCAAAAAAAGATAGAGACTAAAAAAACTGTTGATCTCTTGATGCCAATGAAACACAAAAAGGAAATCTTTTCTAAAAGTGATTTTGTTGTTGTGGCGTGTCCATTGACACCGCTGACCCGAGCTATGATAGGATTTCGTGAATTTAAAAAAATGTCCAAAAGTTCATTCTTTATCAATATTTCTCGTGGTGGGATAGTTGATGAGAGTGCGCTAATAGAAGCTCTCGAGAGCAAGCAAATATCTGGGGCAGCTCTAGATGTTTTTAAGGAAGAGCCATTGGCCATAAAGAACAAGCTTTTCAAATTGAAAAATACTTTTTTATCTCCTCATATTTCTGGAAACTTTCCAGAATATCAAAATGATATGATTGTCCAATTTTCAGATAACTTAAACAGGTATATTGGTGGTAAGGGCTTGCAAAACAGAGTTTGTAAAAAAAGATTATACTAAAAGTATATATCAATCTATGAAAACACTAGCTATTTCAATTTTATTCCTGATCATTCTTACTGGAAATAAAATTATTTCTCAGGAGCACTGGGAGACCGCTGTTTACTCCTATGACCAGTGGCGATATTTTGTGGGAGAAAGTGAGCCACTGTCTTCCTGGAAAGATATAGAATTTAATGATAGCAATTGGAATCTAGGAGCGGGCAGTATAGGTTACGGAGATGAAGATGACCTTACTGAGATAGAGCAAACAATTTCTTTATATATAAGAAGGACTTTCAATGTTGAGGATATAGCACAGCTGTCTGCTATGATCTTGCATGCTGACTATGACGATGGATTTATTGCCTATGTAAATGGATTTGAGATTGCTCGCGCACCGACAATGGATGTACCCGGAATATTTTTCGGATTTCAAGATGAGGCATTGGACAATCATGAGGCAGCAATGTACCAAGGGGGAGTTCCTGAGGCATATGGGGTGTCAATCCCACTTGAAAATATATTAACAAATGGGGTAAATGTTCTCGCGGTTCAGGTTCATAACGTAAATTTTTCATCTTCAGACCTCTCCAGTAACTTTTTCTTATCATTTTCTGTTGAGAGTGGTTCATCATTTTTTGGGGAGGTTCCACAATGGTTTTATGAGCCCTTGGACTATACAATCTGTAATCTGCCCATACTGACAATTGATACATATGGAGAGGACATAGCGGATGAGCCCCGAATTACCGCACACCTCGGCATTATTAATAATGAGACGGGGAATACTAGCCTCTACGATGATTTTAACGGATATGAGGGTTTAATCACCATTGAGCGGAGAGGTAACTCCTCACAGTGGCAGCCCAAGCCTCCCTACAGATTCGAAACTATAAATGAAGATGGATCAAATAATAACGTCTCACTGCTGGGTATGCCAGAAGAAAATGATTGGGTACTGTATGCTCCCTGGTCGGATAAATCACTAGTGCGAAATGTTTTGACATACCATTTATCAAACATCATGGGTCGCTACGCAAGTAGATCACGCTTTATTGAGCTATTTATTAATGGTGACTATAGAGGTGTTTATGTTCTTATGGAAAAAATCAAAAGAGATGACAACCGTGTTGACATCGAAAATCTTGTTCCAGAGGAGACAGAGGGGGATGAGCTCACAGGAGGATATATCTTAAAATTTGACTGGGGTGGCACAGGTGAAAATAATGGTGGATTTCATAGTGCATATGATGGAAATCTTTATAACTATCACTATCCAAAGCCTGATGAAATAGTATATGAGCAGGAAGAATATATTTATGATTTTATATATGACTTTGAAACGATTATGTCAGCTCCAAACTATAATGATCTCGAGAGTGGCTACTCAAGTATGACAAATATATCTTCATTTGTTGACCTGATAGTGTTGCAGGAGCTATCAAAAAATGTTGATGCCTACAGACTAAGTACCTACATATATAAAGATATAGATAGTGCTGATGATAGATTAACTGCTGGTCCTATTTGGGATGTTAATCACGGATATGGAAACTGTGATTATGGAGAGACATGGGAGCATGAGGGGTGGTTGCTTGAGTATAATCCTGAAGGTGGGGATCAGATGAGTTTTTGGTGGGAGCGAATGTGGGAGGATGAATATTTTCAAACTCTTATCAATGCAAGATGGAACTACCTTCGCTCTAATGTTTTATCTGATGAAAATGTTGAATATCTTATTGATAGCTTGGTAAGTCATATAGGAAATGCACAAATAAAAAACTTCAATAGGTGGCCAACCTTAGGTCAATATGTGTGGCCCAACTATTATGTATTTGATAGCTATGAGGAAGAGGTAGAGTATCTAAAAGAGTGGACATTTGATAGAATAGAATGGATAGATAGTGAATTTATAATAAACGATGAGCCAGCCCTACCCAATATCTTGATCAATGAAATATTAGCAAGCAATGACACAACGAATGTTGATGAGGCTGGGGAATATGATGATTGGTTGGAGATATATAATTTAGGAGAAGATCCAGCTGATATGGGAGGCTATTTCCTTACAGATAATGACGCCCAGCTCACAAAATGGATGATCCCACCTGGCACAGAGATATTGCCACAGAGCTTTTTAATATTTTGGTGTGATGAGGACCAGGAACAGGGAGAGCTTCACACTAACTTTAAGCTAAGTGCGGGAGGAGAGTTTCTAGCTCTGGTCGCTTTTGATGGTGTAACTATACTTGATTCTATTACCTTTGGTGCTCAGTCAGCTGATACCTCCTATGGAAGGGTCTCAGATGGAGAGAGTTTGTGGGGCTTTCTCGCGCCAACTCCTGGAGCTGTAAACGTTTCTCCCACAACAGAGATCTCTATATCTTATAACGATGGATGGAACCTTGTTGGAGTTCCTCTAATTCCTGAAGATTTTAGTTATACAGAAGTTTTTCCTGATGCAGTATCGGGAACGTGCTACTCCTTTAATGGTAATTATGTGATGAACCAAGTGATGGCAATAGGAGAGGGCTATTGGATTAGATTTGATGACTTTGGTTTTGAATTGTTGAGTGGAGCTCCGATAAATGACATATCTAATAGTTTATCTGAGGGATGGAATCTTATTTCGGGCATCTCATTAGAGCTCGGAGTTGATGCAATAAGCGACCCCAATGATATTATTTTATCTGGAACATTTTACGGTTTTGAGGGTGTCTACGTAAACAGCTCAACCCTTACCCCTGGAAAAGGTTATTGGGTTAACGCTCTAGCTGACGGTGAAGTTACGATTTCAAGCCGGCTATCCAAATCTGTTATAGATTTTAATGATAAAACCTTGGAAGCAAATAAATTGAACATCAATGGCATAGATCTATATTTTGGAGCTTCTATAGCATACGATGAAAAACGCGCTTATAGTTTGCCACCTAGACCCCCAGAAGGTGTATTTGATGCCCGCTTCAAAGATGATATGAGACTGGTGAATAATTTTGGAGAGTTAGATATAGTATTTCCAACTGAAGTTCTTAGTATTTCCTATGATATTGAGATAGAGACCCCAGAGCATATGAGCTGGGTACTCACATCCGAAATCGGTAGAGATTATCCCATAAAAGGCAGGGGAGAGCTAACCATTCCCTCATCAGATAGACTTTTATTAAAACTCCAACCTACAATCCCTGATAGATTTACACTTTATCAAAACTATCCAAATCCATTTAATCCCATTACAACTTTGAGCTACGATTTGCCAACGGACAGCCATGTAAAATTTACTATATATGATATGTTGGGTAATGAGGTTGCTTTGTTAATTAATAACGTCCAAAAAGCTGGATTCAAATCTCTCAAATGGAACGCTAAAGAATCAATGGGTCTATCCTTGGCGGCTGGTCTATATTTTTACAAGATAGAGGCTGGAGAGTTTTTTAAGGTAAAGAAGATGGTGATTCTCAAATAGAAATTTAAAACATAAATATTTTTTGGTATTACATTTATAGCTTTCTAATAGCTATTTTTAATGCTAAAAAGTAAACCTATTTGTTTTATATATTTCTAAAACAATAGCATACATGATTGATGTTCACATTTAATATTTCTATATTTATATTTACCATTCTTATAATAATAAGTGCGGTTTATTTCAAAGTATATCGTGCTGCGCTAGTGGTTGCAGCAATCTATTTATTATTTTGTACTATAATATTATTTTCATCTAAGGATAAAGAAATTGATCTAGCGATTACAACAGTAGAGCCATCTATTATTACTGATACCCTAATAGAAAAAGTTGATACAATATCTACTGTAAAAGAAATAGCATTTGATTCGACTCAGCTAGTATCTAAAGAAAATCTGTACGAAGAGCCAATGGATAGTAAATCTGATTCAATAAAGGTTCGCTCTATTAAGATTTCTAGAGATATTGAGATATCTGAAAGAAAGCCTGTAGATGTAGATAATATTTTTTCTATTGATAATGTAGATACATTATATTGTTTCACAGCAATAAAAAACTCAACAGATAAAAATATAAAAGTAATTCATATTTGGGAGTACAATGGTAAGGAAGTTGCTCAAGTTTCAATGAACGTATCTCCATCTGTTTTCTGGAGATGTTGGAGCAGTAAACGTATATACCCAAATCACAAAGGGCAATGGAGAGTAAGTATTACCGATGATTCATATAGAATGTTAGATGAAATATTGTTTGAGGTAATCTAGTCTCTGTGAAAATAAAATATTATTCTATTTTTCTATTATTAGCTTTCGCATGCTCTAAAAGAGATAAACCTCTTCAAGATCTAAGTTTAACTTGGACTTCTTATAGAGGTGGAGCACTTGACTCAGAATTAATTCATGTATATGAAGGAATAAATAAAAGGATACCTATTAAAGCGTACTATGCTGAGGTCGACCTAAAAAATGAGAATATAAATGTGGAAGTTGTTTTGGGTGAGGACAAAGATCTAAAAGAAACCCCATCAGATATTGCTTCTCGGCTAAATGCCTGCCTAGTTGTTAATGCAGGTTATTTTTTAATGAACAAAAATCCTGCAAAACATGTTGGTCTGTTACAAACAAAAAATACTATAGTCTCTAACCCATTGTGGTCAGTTATAAGGAACAACTCTAGATATTATACTACAAGGGGCACCGTTGGATTTAATAAGAACTCAATGGATATCTCTTGGATAAGCGGAAAAAATGATTCTATATATTTTTTTGATTTACCTCATAAAAATAGTGAGAAAGAACTACCTAAAAAGTTAACGCTAAAAGATGGGCATCCCTGGGAGTTTACCTCCTCAGTATCAGGAGGACCCATTTTAGTCCAGAATAGTAATATTTTCATTACAGATAAAGAGGAAGTATTTTTTGGTACAAAAATACCAGGAGTACACCCAAGAACTGCTGTTGGATATACAAAAGACAATAAAATGATAGTTCTTGTTGTCGATGGTAGGCAAGCAACAAGCAGAGGAGTTTTTCTTGAGGAGCTCGCTCAGTTAATGTTAGACCTTGGATGCGTTGAAGCTCTTAATCTAGATGGAGGGGGTTCTTCGGCCTTGGTTGTTCAAAATAAATTAATTAATAAACCATTAGGGACATACTCTGAGAGGGAAGTTATGTCTGCTATCGCTGTCTCCTGTGACTAAAATTAAAAATAATTCTCTAATTCTTATACCTGTTTTTAATGAAGGTAAAAGCGTTGAAAAACTTGTTCCTTACATTCAAAATATTAAAAAAAATAATTACAAGTTTGTCAATGATGGTAGCTATGATGATACATTAGATGTTTTAAAAAAAATGAATTTTGAATATATTCATTTGAAAAAAAATTTAGGTAAGGGAAACGCAATTTCAAAGGGGATTGATTTTGCAAAGAAAGAGAATAATAAATGGATAATAACTATGGATGGTGATCTTCAGCATCCGCCTGAGCTCATTTCAAAATTTGATGATGAAGATAAAATTGAGATTAAATTAGGTTGGCGTAAAAACAAAACAACTATGCCACTCTTTAGAAAATTATCTAACATCATCACAAGCTTGTTTCTCTCAATTCGTTCGAACACACTCATAAGGGACTCCCAGTGTGGATATAGAGGATTTCCCTTAGAACTATATATTAAATGTCAAAACAAAGAGATGGGTTTTCATATGGAAAGTGAATTTCTAATTAAATCATGTATACTAGGAACTCCCATAAATCATATCGAGATTCCGACCATATATAATGATTCAGAATCTTCTATGAATTATATACCAGACATGATGAAATTTATAGCGCTGTGGTTTAGGAGTTTTATTTGGTAAAAAAATATTTAAGCAAACTGTACGATTGGCTACTTCATTGGGCAAAAACTCCATATGGACCTATTGCTCTATTTGTGTTGGCATTTGCTGAATCTTCATTTTTTCCCATTCCACCTGATGTATTGTTGATCGCTTTAGCTCTTGGCGCACGAAAAAAAGCATTATATTTTTCTATTATCTGCAGTGTCGCAAGTATTATGGGTGGAATTTTTGGGTATGGTATTGGATATTTTTTATGGTGGGATGGTAGCCAATATTCATCCATAGCTCATTTATTTTTTAACAACGTTCCGGGCTTTAGCGAATTGGTATTTATGGAAATTCAGCAAAAATATAATGAGTATGGATTTATGATAATCTTTACCGCAGGATTTACTCCTATACCCTATAAGCTGTTCACTATTTCTTCCGGTGCATTTGATATAAACTTCCCGCTATTTGTTTTTGCGTCAGCCCTGAGCCGATCTGCGCGATTTTTTCTTGTTGCAGGACTGATATGGAAATTTGGTCAACCTATAAGCAATTTTATTTTTAAATATTTTAATTTATTAACAATATTATTTATGATACTTCTTATAGGAGGATTTTTTATAATAAAGGTTTTTCTTTAGATTCACCTCCGTTTTTTGATACATACTCGGGGTGTAGCGCAGCCCGGTTAGCGCGCGTCGTTCGGGACGACGAGGTCGGAG
>CAZNQF010000042.1:10630-13287 GCA_964575125.1 uncultured bacterium | reverse complement strand
TGGAATGAACTTTTTAATGGTGATGAGATAGATATTGATAAATGGAACATAGAAATTAGAGAGCCTAGATGGGTAAACAATGAACTGCAGGCTTATACAAACAAAAAAAAAAATTTATTTTTTAAAAATAATAATTTATTTATAAGAGGAATTAAAGAAAAACATGGTGTTGCACAATATACATCAGGAAGGATAAATACAAGTAAAAAGTTTAACTGGAAATACGGTCGCTTTGAGGTTAGAGCAAAAATTTCTAAGCAAAAAGGAGTTTGGCCTGCTGTTTGGCTATTAAGTGAAAATATAGAAATAGATGGCTGGCCAAAATGTGGTGAAATAGATATAATGGAACACATAAATAATGAAGATGTAATTTATGGTACCATACATTCAGAAAAGTATAATCATATAAAAAAAAATCAGATAGGTGGAAAAACAATTGTTGATGATATCTCATCTATCTTTCATACTTATGGTTTAGAATGGAACTCAGAATCCATATTATGGTTTGTAGATAATAAAATATATTTTAGCCTAGATAAAAAAGATTATTTTAAGAAAACATGGCCATTCGATAATGAATATTTTTTAATTATTAATCAAGCTATTGGCGGTTTTTGGCCTGGTGAACCTGAAGAAAATTTTAAAACATCTGATTATATTATTGATTGGATTAAAATATATCAATAGGTTTAATTTATTCAAAATATCATAAACACATTTTATGCAATAGATTTTAGTGCACTTCTCAACCACAAGACCGCAATAGTAGTTGCAACTCCGGTAGATATCATCATTGCATACCACACAAATTCAACTGGCTTTCCTAAATCATTAGTAAAGAATATAGCTAACGGAGCTGAAACCACTAAAATACGGACACTAGTAATCACTAAAAGTGGAAGCCCTTTACCCATTCCTTGCAGTATACGACCTATACTCATCCCTACTGCTACCAAAGGATAAATAAGGCTAATACATCGCAAATAAAATACTGCGATTTTCTGAATTTCAGACTCATTTGAAAATAATTTTATAATCCAGGGTGCAAAAACTATCATTAGTGTTGATCCAATAATCGTAATCATTACCGATCTGGAGATACCATATTTAATTACTGATTTCATTTTTGTCCACTCTTTAGCACCATAAAACATCCCCACCAAAGTCGTCAACGCTGCTGCAATAGACATTATAGGAAGAAATACAACCATGTCAATTCGTCCACCAATTTGATAACCCGCTACAGCCTCAACAGAAAATCCAGTTAATATTTTATTAAATACTAATTGACCAAAGGCCATGATAATCATGGATATGGAACTGGGTAATCCGATTTTAATAATTTCAGCTAAAATTGAATTAGAATAAGAAAAATCTCGCATAAGAAACCGAACATAGGCATGTTCCTTCACTAGCAGCATATAAACAAAAATAATTAAAACAAATATCTGACTGATCACGGTTGCAATAGCCGCTCCCTTTACACCATACTCCAGCACAAAAATGAAAATTGGATCTAAAATAATATTCATTACCGTACCTAATGCAGTAATAATCATGGGAAGTTTCATATCTCCTTCGCCGGAAAGGATGGAACGAAAAAATGCTGAAAAAATCATACAGGGTAGGCCATAGCAAATAACCTTCAAATAACCCCAGCTTAGGGTCAATATAGTATCCTTTGCTCCCAGAAATGAGAGAATAGATTCTCCAAACAGTAGCCCTAAAGTGGTTAAAATAATGCTGATTATCGCTGCCATCAAAATAGCATGTTCTGCACAATTATCTGCGCTCTTTTTGTCTTCTGAACCAATAAACCGTGCTATGGAAGCAGTAACACCGGTTCCCAATCCAAACGTTAATCCCATAACAAAAAAGAAAAGAGGCATGTTGTATGCCACAGCAGCAATTGATTCCCCACCTAACCTACCGATAAATAACATATCCACGATATTGTACATGGTATGAATACCCATTCCTGCCATTATGGGAACTGCTAAAGTCCAAAGTCCTTTTGGAGGATTTTCAACAAATATACTTAACCTTGATTTATTTTTATGGGCAGGATGCATATATTTTGTAAATTATATAATTAATTTCACCCAATGCTCTTAAACGGCCATAGCAGAGGAATAATTATAGTTGCAAAAACCCACAAAGTTAGAGATAATGGTAACCCGACTTTTACATAATCAGAAAATTTATAACCACCTGGACCATAAACCATTAAATTTGTCTGATATCCGATTGGAGTGATAAAAGAGGCAGATGCAGAAAAACATACAGCAAAAATAAAGGGACGAGGATCTAAATTCATTTGAGCTGCCGCAGATATTGCGATAGGAGTCATAATAATAGCAGTAGCTGCATTGGAAGCCATTTCTGTTAATATCATTGTAGTTAAATATATCAGTGATAACATCACAAATGGACGAAATGATGGATCACCTATAATGTTTACCCATTCATAAAGTCCATTTCCTATCCAAAAAGCTGTCCCGCTATTTTGAATAACAACACCAATAGGGATTAAAGCAGCAATTAGAACAATCACCTGCCAATTAATAGATTGATAGGCTTCGTTGGCTGATATGACCTTTAAAACCAGTAATAACACAGCTCCAATAATAGCTCCTTTTAAAATTGGAAGAATACCA
>CAZNQF010000042.1:4940-10620 GCA_964575125.1 uncultured bacterium | reverse complement strand
TGGAGCTATTCCAATTGCTGCTAATAAAACCGCAGCAAAAATTACAAATATGCTAACCCACCAAAATTTATGTTTTTTCAATGTTGCATCAATTTCACCAACAACAATAAAATTTCCAGAATTTGATAATTCTTTTAATTTATCCCTTGAACCATAAACTAATAAAGTATCAAAAGCCCTTAGAGCCACATGTGCTATTTTTCGCCTTAAGATTGCACCTTCTCTTCTTATCGCAAGGATGAAACTACCAAAGCGTTGACGAAAATTTATTTCCAATAAACTTTTCCCAACAAGCTCAGATTGATTAGTCAACACACATTCCACAAGCGTATTATTATCATGGACCAATTCTGCCTGAGTTAATTTTTCATCTGTAAGCATGGATACCTTTTCTACTTCTTTCATTCTTAGAAAATTTTCCAAAGACCCTCTGACAAATAAAATATCATCCTTTTTTAATATTGTATCACGAATATCCTTTGAAATCAGTTTTCCTTCTCTCAAAATATCAAGTACAGTAATATCATAATTTCTATTAATGGATCTTTCTTGACATGATCTTCCGACCAATGGCGATTCGGAAGACAATTTTAATTCAGTTAAATACCCACCCATATGGTAGCTCTGGGTTAAACTAGTTGTAACCGTTCTTGAAGGAATCAAGTAAGGAATCGCAATAAGAACATAGGTAATTCCAATGATAAGCATGATAATCCCAAATTTAGCAAATTCAAACATTCCCAGTGGAACCGATGACGGATACTGAAGATAAATTGAATTAACTAGTAAATTTGTTGAGGTTCCCACCAAGGTTAATGTACCCCCCAAAATGGCAACGTAGCTCAGAGGCATCAATAGCTTTGAGGGACTCAAATGATATTGTTTGGCTAACCTTATGGTCACAGGAATAAAAATCGCTACGATTGCAGTATTATTAACAAATGCAGACGCTATGGCAATTGAAAATAAAAAGACCGATAATCCAAAGGTTCTTGATGTTGCGGTAAGAGAGCTTAGGTTAACAACTAAAAATTCTAGAACACCCGATTTTTGCAAACCGTGACTGAGAATAAACAAAACGGCGATGGTAATCACAGCAGGATTGGCAAATCCCTTGACCGCTTCCTCAGGGGTAAGGAAACCAAATACTAAAAAGACCGATAATATCATTAGCGCTGTAACATCCAAAGGAAACATTTCAGTTACAAATAACAGAAACATTAGAACCAAAATTCCTAGTACTATCGCGATCTCGATTGTCATTTTTTAATTTATAAAATTGAAAATGAATTTATATTATGAAACTATCAATTATTTAAAAATGCATAATTGATAAAATTCAAATTTTTTAGGAGAGTAAAACCGTCTGTTTTGATTGAATCCCTTTCATCAAGGAATCCAGTAGTGTATTAATTACGATATCTGATTGTATGCCGTTCAGGAGAGTGATAACAAAAATTCCATATTCTTCGTCTGGTAGAATATCCTCAAAATCATCTAACAAGTCCGTTTCATCTATAAATGAATCTACATCTCCTACATTTTTAATGTGAGACTCAATAGTTTTCTGAATCGCAAATAAATAAGATTTCATTTCATCCCGATTTAAAGATGAAAGAATTTGTTTTTTCATGATAAGAGTGCTTCGTGTTCTACTTCGTCTATTTGGTTTTTCTTAACATAATCTTTTGCGTATTTCTTATAGACTCCTTCCCTTACAAAAATTTCAAAGAGATCCTGATCAATGTGATAATCTTTTTTCATAAATCCCATGATTCTCATTGCCATAGATAATTTTTTTCCATCCTTGTAAGGACGATCTGCTGCTGTTAGCGCTTCATAGATGTCAGCTATCGCCATCATTTTTGCCTGTACAGACATTTCTTTATCTTCCAACCCTTTCGGATATCCTGTTCCATCTAGTTTCTCATGGTGACCTCCAGCAAATTCAGGTACATTTTTAAGGTGCTTTGGATAAGGAAGTTGTTCAAGCATTTCAATAGTTATTACAATATGGTCATTAATAATTTCCCGTTCTTCAGGTAGTAGTGTCCCTTTGGCAATATTTAGATTTCTTACTTCATCCTCTGAAAGAAACGGCATTTTTTCTCCTTTATAGCTGTAATCATATTCAGAAATTTTAACAACTCTTTCCTGGAGTTCTTTTTCCATAAATTCACCACCAACGTTGCACTTCTCTATGAATGCCTGATCATCGTTTATTTGGTCCAATCGATCTTTATATTGAGTTTCAATTTCTTCCATTTTTCCATTAGCGCTACCGTTTAATCCTATTTTACTTTTTAGAAGGTCAATCTCTGCATCCCTTCGGAGAATTTCAAATCGAGTTGTTACGGTATCAATTCTATCTGTAATTGTTTCAAGTTTTGTACCTTTATCTACAACGTGAGGAGGGGTAGCTACCTTACCACAGTCATGAAGCCAACCTGCAATGTATAATTCATATCTTTCATCTTCTGTCATGGCAAAATCTTTATATTTGCCGTAATCTACTTTCTCCACTGCATCCGCAAGCATCATGGTTATAAGAGGAACCCGTTCACAGTGACCCCCGGTATATTGCGATTTTCGATCAATCGCAGTTGCAATCAATTTAATAAAAGATTCAAATAAAGTTTTCAGTTCTTCTACCAGTCGTTTATTTGTCAAAGCAACAGCTCCCTGGGATGCTATTGATTCAACCTGTCCCTGCATTTCTGTAGAGAAAGGAATAACTTCACCTGTTTCACTATCAGTGGCATTGATCAACTGCATAACACCAATAATCTCGTTTTCATGATTTTTTAATGGCAGAGTTAAAAAAGACTTTGATCTATATCCTGAATTTTTATCATAAGCTTTTGCTCCAGAAAAATCATAGCCCTCTTCTTCGTAAGCATCTACTATATTAATAGTTTCTCCAGATATAGCTGTATATGCAGAAACATTACTTAAGTTTGGCTCACCATCATCAAAGTATTTAGGAACCGGCGGAAAAGGTATATCAACTCCAGAAGTTCCACCCATCACAGTATTCATAGAATCATTTCTCATAATCTCAAATTTTAGATTCCCTTTCTCATCGACCATATAAAGAGTTCTTCCATCGGCATTAGTTATGTTTTTTGCTTCTTCAAGAATAAGTTCAAATAATTTATTGGTATCTTTCTCTGTTGAAAGAGCAATCCCGATTTCATTTAAACGTTTGATACGTTCTTCAAGAAATTTACATTATTCTTCGATGTTCATACTATATCCTTAATTTTAACTCAAATTTTTGAAATTCAATATTACTTTGTGTAACCCAATTTACTGTGGATTCTATATTTATAATATGTATTTATTCTAGATAAGAAACCCACTAATGTAAATATCAATAAAATTATTAATTATTTCATGCTAATATTATTCAGAATGATTCTTGATTTATCTTAACTCCACTTTTTAGCAAGAGATGCAATAAATAATAATTAGTTAAATCAGTTAAAGCTTATTTAATACCAAGTTTTTTCATTTTTTCTTTATTAGATTTTTCAGCTTTTTTTAAAGAATCATCTATTTTTTTTGAAGATTTATCTGTTTCTTCGGATAGCTTATTTAGTATTGGATCCTTGGATAAATTTTCAACAACTTTTTTTGCTTGCTTTTCTAGCAATTTACCTACTATCTTTCCAAATATGTTCATCGTAATTTTTTCCTAATCAATAACTAAGCAGGGTACCTAATGAAACAAAATAATTTATATATAAATGGCATGGATTCAATTCTATCAGGGTCTAATTATTTTTCATCGCCATTCATTGATTTTGGTAATAAATGTCTGCCAGAAATTAAAGCTATTTGTGATACTGACCCAGATTCAATAGATTATGTCAAATCTCTTGATTTAAATGAATTTTTATACTCCTTCTTTACATGTACAAATCTGTTTATTGAAACTATTTCACAATTATTTGCTGAAATAATCCGTCGAAAAACAACCAGGGAGGATGTACGGTCTAAAACTTCAGATGCGCTAACTAAAGAGATCAGAGATGAATCATTTAATAAAATTGATGAAATTTTAAATAAGTATACATCTGAAATGAATGAATTGTGTATCGAATTAGCTAATACAGATACATTAAAGTCTAGCGTTAATGGTGCAATTAATGGAGGTGTCTTAAACTTCGCTGCGACAGGTAAAGCTAGAGGGGGAGCTGTCGCAGGTGCGTTGATTGGGGCGGTTGCTGCTGATATGGAAAAAGCTGCTTTAAGAAAAAAATTAATTAATTCTGCAGCTGAAGGGATTTCTGAATTCACTAAGGTCTTACCTATACTAAGTGGAAAACTAATGGATCAATACTCTACATATATTTTTGGCCCAGATATAGATTTTGAAAAAAGAGATGAAGAAATTAAAAGAGGAAATGAAATTTTAAATAATATTTCAACTAATACATTAAATATTTTAAATCAGTTATTGCTATATAATGATACAACTTTATCAATAGAAGTAAATATTAATAATAAAAATAAATTGGCTAAAAAAAGTAAAAAATTACATGGATTTATGGGTAGCATCAGAATGTTTATCAAATCACTTACCTACATATTCAAACCTTCAAATTGGATAAAAGATCCATTTGGAACTCTACCTAAATGGCTATTTCGTTATGTTGATGCGCTATTATCTTTTATTCCTGGATACGAATCAAAATATAAAGACACAGAAATATTAGAAGCAGAAAAAGGTATTTCTCAAGCGATGGATGAAATTAAAAATAATAATTTTCCGAAACTTAAAGACTCTCTATCTTCAATAGAAAAATCAATACATACTTTAACAAGTTATCAAAATAATTTTAAAGATATATCTAAAGTTTTTAACTAAAAATAAATATTTTTCTAAATCAAATAGAAAAAAATTAAATCTTTTTAAATAAATTTTTCTTTAAAATTACTGAGCTTGTTAATACCCCTGAAGATAGTCCTCCTGCGAGACCAGCAGTTACAATATCTTGCCCAGTTAGATAGAGCCCCACTGTTGTAGTTTTTGGCTTAAGCCATTTTTGCCGAAATCGCGATGGAGTGTGATTAATCCCATACAATTCCCCAACCTGATAGTTTGCCATATCCCTTGTTGTGAGGGGAGTTGACAACTCATAATAGCTGACCTTATCTTTTAAGTGTGGAGCATGTTTATAGATAATTGTAATTATTTTTTGAGATATATCTTCCTTAAATCTATCATAATCTTCTCCCCTATTTTTCCATGGCTTTTTCTCCCACTTACGATAGTGATCAAAGGATGAAACGGATATCGCTTCCATTGCAGCTGTCCCCGGATGATTTTCCTGCCACTTAGGGTCCTTTGATGATGCAAAGGATAGATAGACCAATGGAAATTCATCTGTGATTTTATTTTTATAATCATAGAGATTTTTATCATGGTCATATCCCGGGTATATCCATAGGTTTGTATCATTTATCCCAAGCTCGTCCGCTGTTTGATTGAATCCAATATATAAACAAATATAGGAGCCCGATGACTCTACCTTATCAAGGTTAGATTTATAATTATTATAATTTTTATCATCCCTTAAAAATTTATTTATTGTGTTTTGAACTCCTGCGCTACTAATTACAATCTCAGAATCAATTCTCTCACCATTTTCAAGAATCACACCATTTACTCTAT
>CAZNQF010000042.1:0-4930 GCA_964575125.1 uncultured bacterium | reverse complement strand
ATTATTAATATTTTTTTTTATCACTTTCATATTTTCTAAATCCCATTTCAAATATCAATGTCCTTTAATTGTTTCACCAAAATTTTGTTGTATTAAAGAACCGGAATATCCCCTTACAGGATTATTAACATTTACTCTATTATCTTTTGTACTAATTTTATCAACACCTGTACAAATAAGAACTTCTCCTCCGTTTTCTTCAATTACAGGTACTATGTTCTCAGATATCATCCTAGAGCCACCGATTGGATAGCTCGCGCCATCAAGATAATGATTTACTATCATTGAATGTATTGCAAAACTGCTTTCTTTTGGTGTAAGACCATAGTCGCCCCATTGACCTGTTAGGACACCAATTAATTTCTCATTGGAGGTTATTTTTGATAGTACTTGGTGCGTGGTTTTGTCTGAATATTTAAAGAAATTTCGAGAAAGATAGTCATACATAAAAAATTCAGAAACGCCTGACAAAGCTTTAGTAGAAAAATATTTAGAGGTGCTTTTTTTTACATCATCAAGAATATCCATATATTGGTCTATTGCACGTCCCTCTGAAGGAAATGAAGATTTCATTGAATCAATAAATTGATTCCTAGGTGCAATAAAATCATAGCTTTTATCTGGGAATATTATTCGATCATAGTTATCACTCATTTTATTCCAGTGAAGGTTATCATTTGTGATTTTGTCAAACAGTCGTCTAACAAATGATTTTTTATTGTGTACAGCACCTATATAATGTATACCAACATCCCACTCATAATCATCCCGTCTAAATGTATGAGTATAGCCACCAACCTTAAAGTGTTTTTCAATAATAAGGACACTTTTACCTTCCATTGCAAGCAAGGCGGCAGAGCAAAGTCCACTTATACCCGAACCTATAACTATAACATCATAGGTGTCCTTAACTATATCTTTTGAATATTTCTTTAGCTTCATTTTATGAACATCCACTCTAAGATTATTTTGGATTATTTTATTTGTGCCAACTCTGGATGGAAATCACAGGCACTAACTCAATGGATTATTTTTTTGGGAAATCAGTTATATTTAAAAAATATTGAATTAATCAACACCATCCTGAAAAATTTTATTCAAGATCTAATGAAATATTTCCAGCCGAGTTTGCTTTAACCCAATATCCTTTCCCAACTGACAACAGCTCAGATTCTTGGTAAACTACATCAAAACCAAATAAGGTACCTTCAATTAGAATTCCATTCACATCAATAATATTAACAAGCTCAACGGAAGAACTAAGGCCTGCTACAAGATTCCATCCCTCATTCAAAGAAATGTTTAACTCAGTTATATAGTTCCCCGTGAATATATTTGTAGAGTTATTATTAATCATCAACCAATAACCTCTTCCATAATCAAGATAAGTTTCTTCATTGTAAACTAAGTTATAGCCATATAGCGTTCCTGATACCGCATCTAAAAATTGAGTTTGGTAACTATTATCATCCACGGATAAGGGTAAACCAACCAAATTCCAGCCTCCATTATACACAACCAAAAGATTGGATTGAGGGTACCAAATCCTTCCTGCTAATGTAGAGTCAAGAACAAAAGGATTTGGCAAACCATCTTGGTATTGTGCTATTTCCCATGTTCTTTCCGTTTCTATCTCATCAGCTGCATCATAATAATGCCAGTTCATTAGTGTTTCTTTTTGAATCTCAAAAAACTGATCATCAGCAACATTTGAATACATAGCATAAAAATAAAACATTGCTCTTGCTGTGTTTCCTTTTTGTTCCTCTCTCGGCTCAAATCTTTCATCACTTTGATTAGAAGGATTGTATTTCTCAGCATATTCATTAATGAATTCGTTAGGAATATTATTCTGAGAATATTCATTTCTATACCAGATATCAGTATCCTCATCATCAACATCTTCAAATGGATCATTACCCCTTGAAGAATTAACGTTTGACTTGGTAGGGAATAAATGATGCATATCACTTTTCATAGGTTCAGAACCAGCACCAAAACTTTGGGGATATGTATGCTCACAATTAATACCTTGTTCATATGCATTTGTACTTGGATCTTGAGATAAATCTAAGGTTATGGTATATCCAGAGTAAACACCGGTAAGTTGGTTACCTGGTTTTAGATCTATCTCTGAGTACATAACATCTCTACAGTTTGTATAGCCAAGAGTAGATGATGTTTTATATTCTGAAACTATATAGTCCCATAAATCCTGCCCTGATAACCCTTCACCAATAATTGTTTGGCCTGAAACAATAGTAAAAAAAATACTTAGTATTAATATAATTCTCATAATATATCTATATAAATATATAGCTTTTCATCAAATCAAAATTACACTCATTTATAGATTTATTTCAAATAAGTGTCTTTCTAAAATTTAAAGTATAAATGTGATTTAAATCACAGAATTAGTTTTTCTTTCATGTATAAAGTGTTCCAAATCACAAAAAACCCATTCTATGTGCAAAAAGGAATTAGTTGTGCATCTATTTGTATGAAAGGAAATAAAAAATTATCATACCTCTGAGAACTCCTTGATTTTAGGGCTATGTGGATGAAAGGGGAAGTTAACTTGCTTGGCTTCCCCTTTTATTTATCATTAATTTTACCTTTATTTTTTACAAAGATTTGGGAGGCTATTTCAACAGCACCATCTTCTTGGTCTGCACATACTCTCCTGCCTGTATCTGATATAGGTATACTCCAGCACTCACTGATCTGCCCATTGAGTCTGTAGCATTCCACTGGACTGACTTAAAGCCTGCTTGTTGGGAGGTGTTCACCAATTGGGTTATCTCTTTACCCAGCATGTCATAAACAGTGAGCACAACAAAAGCATCTGATGAGAGGTCATATCTGAGGGTTGTGATAGGATTGAAGGGATTAGGAAAATTCTGATGTAGAGTGAATGAATCAGGAACAATTCTTGTATCATAACCAATTGAAAGGACTCCATACTCCAATGCTCCCATATCAGGAGCGGAACCATAATAATCGTTAATATCATCTACACCATCTCCATCTAAATCAGCTGTACCTGTATCAATACATGGTGAACCATCAAGCAACGTAAAATCATCGTTTTCAGGGTCTGATAAAGTCGGGTCAGCATCTATAATCCCTTCGCCTGCCCAGCCACCTTGAATGTTTGAATAGATGATAGTTGGATCACTACCAATAACTTCAATCAAATTAGGACTGTTCTCCCAATTAATGGTATTAACTAAAATAGGGTTTGAGGCAACTATTGCCATTCCACCAGAACGTGTAGCTGCATTGTTTTGACTAATAGTAACATTTTGTAAAATTGGATCACAGTAAAAGAATAAAATTCCACCCAGATGGGAGTCATTATTTGTTGCTCTGTTTCCAGTTATGACTACATTAGTAAGTAACTCATCAGAATTCCATCCGTACAAATTACTAGCTGAAGCAATACTACCTGCACCACCTGAAATCTCAGCAGTATTATCTCTAATAGTTACATTGGTCAAATAGAAATTAATCCCTACCCAAAAATGAACCCCAGCAAAAGCATCTGCAGAATTATCACGGATGGTTATATCTTTAAGTGTTATATAACTTGAATAGTTTGAAAATATACCACCACCTGCCCAATTATCCCCTGCTTCACCGCTGGAACCGTATTCCCCCGGAGCATACCCATTTCTGATTGTTAGTGATTCTAGTGTGACATTACTAATTTTATCAAGGACTATAACTGTTGATGTTGAGTCTGCATCCAAAATTGTGGATTCTTCTCCCGAACCAATCAGTTTTAAATTCGATATCATCCTTTTAGGAAAAATATCATTAGTTGTAGTTGGGCTATAAACACCTGCTAACAGATTAATTGTAGCAGGATTTTCTTTATTTCCATACACTCTCTGCAATGCAAAATCAATATGCTGAAAAGGCGTTCCTGGCGTTAATCCGTCATTGTCATCACTTCCATCAGGAGACAAATATATATGTTGAGTTATCGCTTCTTCTACACCTAAACCACCTGCGTAATCAACAGTTGCTGAATCTGTAACAATCCAATAATCAGATACATCTTCATCATCTGAGGCAAATACATCAAAAAATGAATCTGAAAAGTCTATGCCTCCCAAATAACCAATTGACTCAAATGTGTTTCCTGATTCAGAGTCATTATTCTCAAAAATGTTGCTTGTAAATACTATCTCATCATCCCGGGTAAGAACAGTTCTGTCATATGGTTCACTTCTGTCCTCATCAAACTCTACATCGTCATCATTATTTAATGATCCACCTCCTCCTCTTCTCAATCCTCTTGCTCGGGTACTATCAGAGTAACTTCCATTGTTCCTTATGTAATTATAAGTAATCTCAGGGAGAGTATACCATATCATCAATCCACCACCCATATAATATGTAATGACTTTTTCACCCAATATTGTTTCGATTGTTTCCCTAACCCTTGTTCCCTGTCCGTTCTGGATGGTGAAACCTGTGAGCTTAGGGCTTATAGCATCTCCATTTTCCGAAGGACGAAAGAGAACACAACTTCCAAAAGGTCCTGAATCTTCATCATAGTTACTTCCATCAATGATAGTTGCATCCCTATGACTAATGTCACCATCAATAATAAAATGACTGGCAAGGGTGATTTCTCTGTTGATACTTAGGTTCTCGTAATAGATACCATCAGATACAAGTACAGTGTCTCCGTCAGCTGAGGCATGGATTCCTTCTTGAATAGTGGGAAAATCTGCTGGAATATTAATCGTTGTTGCAAAAATTGGAACCACTATTAAGATATAAAGTGAAACTATATGAAATAATTTATTCATGATTCATTCCTGAGTTAATTAAAAAACTTGTTAGATAATACACCCCGATATTGAGAATATCAAGAAAGAGTATTGTTTTCTGATGCTAAAAGACAAATTATAGAAGT
>CAZNQF010000041.1:12515-13532 GCA_964575125.1 uncultured bacterium | reverse complement strand
TTCCGAGGTCTAAACACTTGCACTTGGTTTTGGCACCTATAAATATATTTTTCCGTCCGTTTTCTGTTCCGGACCATGTTGCAGTTGAAATAGATATGGATGCGTCGGAGGATGAGTTGGATTCTATGTTAGGAGGGCTAACTAGAATGAGCAAGACTCAGGCCCTTGATATTTTTAGTTGAGTGGAGTGTGGTCGGAGCACCGACGTTTGTCCTGCGAATCGAGGTGGCGGACTTTTAGACCCAAAACACCATTTTATATTAGATTTAAAAGAGCCTATGCTTTCCACCTCCGATGTAGATCTGTTAGGAGAAATCAATGTTGAGGCGGGCTGGGAGTGTACAACATGTCAGGCATGCACCGATATTTGTCCTGTGGGAAATCATGTAGAGAAATCTGATGAGATACGTAGGCATCAGGTTTTGGTAGAGGGGCAGGTTCCACAGGAATATCAAAAAGTATTTCGTAACCTACAAGAATCAGGCAATACAGAGGGAGCATTTGAGTCGCCCTTTTCAGATAGCTTTCCACCATACACACCTGACAAAGAGTATGCGCTCTGGCTTGGATGTTTCGCTAAATATGGATTGGACCCAGATTTTGAAGGTTCAGTAAGAAGTTTTACAAAAATACTGGATGAGGCCGGTGTGACCTATGGAGTGGACCAGGAATACAAAAAATATGGTGAGATTTCTTACAAAGTTGAGCACCACACACAGGTTATTTCGAACTTAATTGATTCAGGAAAAATAAAAGTAAATCGGGCATCCACTGAAAAATTAACATATCACGATCCATGTAATTTGTCCCGAACTCTCAATGAGGTGAGCGCACCAAGAAATGCTTTAAATGCTACATCCTCAGGTTTCTTTGAGATGGAAGAATCAGGAGATAAAACATTGTGCTGCGGTGCGGGTGGTGGCCTCTGGTGGAAAAAAGAGACAAAGGGACGAACCCATTTAGTCAGGGCCCAGCAGGTGGTGGACTCAGGAGCAGAAACAGTAGCAACAGGTTGCA
>CAZNQF010000041.1:11969-12505 GCA_964575125.1 uncultured bacterium | reverse complement strand
ATCAGGGTTTGGGACCACTGAGACCAGAGAACCAAAAAGAAATCGAGGTAATAGATATTTCGGATATTGTAGCTGAGTATTTGATTACAATCTAAAATTCACTAACAGGAATTGATATCCTGTTTTTAAATTATGAATAACAATCACTACTATCTACCATTAGAAAAAAACGGTGAATTTGATTATTCAGATGAAAACATAAAAACACTTTCCGAGTACGAAAAGTACCAACTATCCTTTCACCCTGAGCGACCAAAATTTTTGGACTTTATTCCTCTTTTTGATGATGCCAAATCTTTTCTTGATTCAGATGAGCACGGTGCCTCTCTAATTCAGACCTTTAGAGCAAACTTAAAATTACAATCTAAGGTCATTCCGGTTATGCTCATCGGACAGCAAACTGGCCCCACATCCAGCTATAGAGATATGGTTGAGATCATGAAAGACCCAGATGAAGTACATAGGTGGAACAACGGAATGCCCACTCCAAAGTCATATGAACGGGCATACAAGGCAATCAAATTGGGAAATGAGGA
>CAZNQF010000041.1:0-11959 GCA_964575125.1 uncultured bacterium | reverse complement strand
ATGAGGAAGGCACAATGATTCTTGTATTTGTGGATACCCCTGGAGCAGACACAACAGAAGAATCAGAGGCAGGGGGGATCGCTTGGCGTATAGGAAATACAATGCAGGCACTTGTGGAATCAACCACCCCAACAATTTCAATTATATTAAATCGTGGGTGCAGCGGTGGTGCCATCGCTCTTACAGGCTGTGATGTTGTATTGGCAATGAGAAACTCTACCTATTTAGTCATCTCTCCGGAAGCGTGTTCCTCTATTTTGTTTCATACACGGGATCGGGCAAATGAGGCGGCAGAGGCATCACAAATTACATCTGAGCAAGGGCTGGCTAATGGGATTGTGGATGAGCTGATACCTGAGCCTAATGGTCCAGCGCACAGATATCCAGATGATGCAAAAAGATCTGCCTTGGACATCATTTCAAAACACGCAGAAATGCTCTCAGAGATGTCCTCCGAATCAATATCTAAATCAAGAAAAAGAAAATGGAAAAAAATGGGACAGTGGGATAATATTTCTGAAAAAGATGTGTCACCTATCCAAATTAAAAAAACCCGTATACCTCAAGCCAATAAAGAGGGATTTATTAAAAGACATAGTGGTTGCAAAAGCTCAAACAATAAACGAATCTTTGATCCCGTTCATTTTGGTAAATTATTAAAAAACAATTTTTATTGTACAGCCTGTGGACATAGATATGCCCGTCCATCTCTGTGGGATTATATGGATTGGATTTTGGATACAGATTCATTTAAAGAGCATGTATCAACCCAACATATTATTGATAGGGATATTTTAGATTTTCCTAATTACAGAGAAAAGCTAAAAGAAACCCAGGAAAAAACAGGGTTGCTTTCTTCAATGGTGACCGGTAACGGTACCATTCAGAATATTTCTATTGTCTATTGCGGAACAGAGTTCGGTTTCTTAGGTGGTTCGTACTGTATGAGCTCTGGGGAAAAAATTTGGCGAGCCGCTGAGATTTCTGTTAAGGAAAACCGTCCAATGATAATTCAGGCATGCGGTGGAGGTGCGAGAATGCACGAAGGCTGTTCATCTATGGTATCTATCCCAAAAGCACATCTTGCTCTATCCCAAGTTGAGCAGGCCGGGATACCGGTGATTAGCATTATAACAGATC
This sequence comes from uncultured bacterium, assembly GCA_964575125.1. Taxonomy (GTDB): domain Bacteria; phylum Fidelibacterota; class Marinisomatia; order Marinisomatales; family AB-629-J13; genus AB-629-J13. Next base: position 10,819 of record CAZNQF010000041.1, on the reverse strand, counting down.
CAACATTGGGAGGTGTAGCTATTGGAATTGGTTCAAGGGGAAAAAGGATATTTGAGGCAAACGCTGGGAACATTGGATTTTCAGGGCGGAGAGTTATAGAACAATATGTAGGTCACTCTCTCCCTAATAATTTCCAGACCACCTCCTGGCTCATTGAAAATGGGCATGTGGAGATCTCAGCCTCAATGTTAGATCTAAGAGAAAAAATTGGTGAAATTTTAAACAGCAAATAGCTGTTTTTTTCTATCTTTAAATGCCTTGAACTCTAGGGCGTTACCGCTTGGATCTTCAAAAAACATGGTTGCCTGTTCTCCCACGTCTCCCTTGAAACGTACTGTCGGTTCTATAATAAATAGCAGTTTCTTTTTTTGAAGTTTTTCGGCTAATTGATACCACTCATCTAATTCGAGAATGACTCCAAAATGTGGAACAGGTACTTCATTTGAATCTACCGAATTTGTGTGAGTTTTCACCTTTCTATTTTTACCAATAGTTTCATTCAAGTGGCACACCAGTTGATGTCCGTAAAGATTGTAATCTATCCATTTTTTAGCACTACGTCCTTCTGTACACTCTAAAATAGAGCCATAAAATTCTCTGGCTTCAGATATATCCCTAACCTGAATCGCTAAATGAAACGGATTTAATTCGGGGGCGCTATTCATTTTGAAAATTTTGTAATTATCCATCTGGGAGTTCGTTTCAGCACCGGTACGATCAATCTCCACTGCCACGGCAATATATATTGCCTTATTCTATTATTGATGGCACCTTCAATTTTTTCAGCTGCAGTATTTGAATTCATGAGGAACCACATTTTATATTTTATATTTTCTGTCATCTCTGTTGCTATCCATCCAGGAAAAATTGTTGAAATAGATATATTATTTCTTTCCAATTGATATCCCCAACTATCAGCCAAAAATTTTACTGCTGCTTTGGAGGCTGCATACCCTCCATGTCCCAAAAATCCTCTTGTGCTTGCAACTGAGCTGATAATTCCAATCTGTCCAGATTTTTGATTTTTCATGGCAGGTAAAAATGGTAAAACTGAGTTGGTAACACCCATTATATTTGTGCTCAGAATATGATTAATTGCTTTTGAGCTACCAGAAAAAAGTTCATCAGGGACACCCACACCTGCATTAGCAAAGACCGTATCAATTACTCCCGATTTCTCAATAAAATATTCTGCAGATTTTTTACAATCATCTTGGTTCTTTACATCTAGAGTTATTGATATTGGCTTTCCGCCCAAATCTTTGCACTTTTTATATACTGTTTCCAGCTTGTCACTTCTTCTTCCCGTAATTCCGATGGTTGCCCCTTGCTTGGAATAAACATAGGCAAGGGACTCACCAATCCCGCTGGTCGCACCTGTAATGAATACTCTTTTTGATTGATCAGTCATCTAATTTTTTTATCAAATTATGCCACAAAAATATAAAGCCTGAGATAGATAGTGTAAACAATAATATCCACTGTAGGGTGTTTCCAAATAGCCAGTGCCCTATAGCAAAAGTTAATCCATGAATAAAACAAACACCTGCAACCCAATTGAGAAAAAATCCTTTGGTAACCGGGGCAAATGAAGATTGAGTTTTGGTCATGATGGGGGTCCACCATCCACCGGGATGTACTCTCTCGTAAAATCGAGTTAAAACTTCAGTTGGTTCTGGTTTGGTCATAAACGTAACTGTGGTCCAAACTATCACAGCAGAGGGTACAATGATTAATAGCTTGTGATGAATTTGAAGTGAAATTCCATATAAAACCGGTGCTTGGTCAAACAAAATGTAATCATTCCCTGCGGTGAGTGTTTGTTGCCAGGCAATGAGCTCAAAAATAATCGTGATCACAATTGATGTTAGCAATGCCGATATTTCTGTCCAGGCATTGATTCGCCACCAAAACCAACGCAAAATGAGGACCAATCCAATTCCCGCTCCCATTGCGAAAATAAACTCCCAGGCTTTGGAAATACTTTGCATGTTTACCGCAACGAATGCAGAGCAAACCATCAGTAAAACTGTAATTATTCTTCCTACATTTACAAGATGTTTTTCAGTGGAGTCTTTCTTGATAAATCGTGCATAGACATCGTTGATCAAATATGAGGTCCCCCAGTTCAAATGTGTGTCAATAGTTGACATAAAGGCTGCTAAAAATGAAACTATTAAAAGTCCCTTCAGGCCAGGGCCTAGGTACAGATCCATGATGAGAGCATATCCTGCTTTCTCTCCCAACTCTGAATATTCTTGGGGTATCGTTGGAAAAACAATAATTGAAACAAGAGCGACAACAATCCATGGCCAAACCCTCAAAGCATAATGGGCAAAATTATACCATAATGTTGCCAGCAAAGCATGCTTCTCATTCTTTGCGGATGACATTCGTTGAATGATATATCCACCGCCATCTGTTCCGTGGTGTGACCACCACATCATGGTAGCGAAAATAATAAATTTAGAAAAAGGTGATTCCCAAAATACCTTTGAATTGAGATTCGCATCGGGAATGGGAGGAATAAATTTGAGAGTGTGATTATAGTCAGGATTTGTTTGGGTTAAGCTTTTTAGTTGTTCAATAAGAGAATCCATACCACCCACATTGTCAACCGCTATCACAGCAAGGATAAGTGAACCTACCATTGCGATAATAAATTGAACAAGATCGGTCATTACAACTCCCCAAAATCCAGATAGAAGTGCATATATAAGCGCGATAGTAACACACACCCATACCGCGGTCCATTTATCAATGTTGAGCATAACTGCAGCGATAGATGCCATCGCATTGATGACCCAACCCATAACAATAAAATTATAAAGAATTGCAAAATAACCTGCCTTGAAAAATCTCAAGATAGCTGCAGGCTTACCAGAGTAACGGATCTCCAGAAGTTCATTGTCAGTTAAAACTCTTGCCCGTCTCCACAGTCTTGAAAAGAGTAGAGCTCCCAGAAGTCCTGACAAAAGCAAATTCCACCAAAACCAATTTTGCCAAATTCCCGGTCCCCTGACAAATTCAGTTATAGCAAGAGGGGTGTCCGCTGCAAAGGTGGTAGCAACCATTGATGTACCAACGATCCACCAAGGGAGAGACCGACCGCTTAAAAAATATTCTTCAGGATTTTTTCCTGCTCTACGTGCAAAATAAATTCCTACACCTAAAGAAAAAAGGATGTAACCAAGAATTATACTCCAATCAAGATAGGTCAGTGACATGCTAAGATTAATACAGTTGTTTTAGTGAAGACTCTTGAAAATAATGGTATAAGATTTCCTCGGCTGAATATCCATTTAGTGCCATCCCTAGCGCACCAATTTGACACATTCCTACGCCGTGGCCCCAGCCTGCTCCAATAAATTCAATTTGGGTATCACTCAGCTTTGGGATAAATGCTGAGCTATATAAAAAGGATGGATGAAGCGTTCTACGGATGTCATATTCATTATTTAGTTGGTGAGTTTTAATGGACTTGGTTTTTGATATGTACTCCAAATTTAATTGATTTATCCTACCAGATTCTCCTCTATTTATTATATCAATATTTTTTATATGTGAGACATTTTGATTTATTTTTTGTGAAAAGAAATCGCAAAACTCATTCTGAGTAAATTGAACATTCCAACGAAAATATTTCTTCTTTTGATCTACACTGCCTAAATAATGTGAGAGGGTATTCTCATCAATAAACTTGGAACTGCAGAAGCTGTCTGTGACATTTGAAAACCAGTTCTCCCAATCAATGCTATCGATTTTTTCTGTCCCATCAAAAATACTTTTTAGATAGGGCTTTGGTTTCATGTCCCAAACATTCTCACAGCTTTCTGTTACTCCACCGCAGGACTTTGAATAACGAGCATCACAAATCTCATTTTCATAGATTAATACAGTTCCGTGAGTACTTTTTACCGCACTATGTGAATGTGGGTTTTGTTGTTCTAATCCTTGATATCGTTGACAGCAGTCATCACTACATGCATCGATCCCTAGATCAATATGTTTTTTTTCGGTTCCAGCTAAAATCCATGACCGGGCAGCAATAGTTTGACATTTTAAAAATTCAGATGGACAGGAGTGACTCATCTCAGCCACTGAAACGCAAGCAAGATAATCTTCCAAGAAAACGTTGTTAATGACAAGGATAGAATCCTCATGCTGTATAATTTGAATATTTCCCGGAAGTGTTACATCAATCATTTTTTCCCAGTGAAACTTCCGTCCTGCAGGAACATTATGAACAGTTATTCCCTCAGCTTTTTTATCATTTTTTATTTTTGTGATTTGTATGTTACCATCATTTTTCAAAACTGTCAGATTTTTTGAAGGATGAGATTCTTTAGAATTCTGAAAATTTATCAAATAATTTTCAGGGTTTGGAAATGATAAAAATATCTCACTTCTTTTATCCTGAGGGAGAACGATTCCAATATTTAAGATGGGCTCTTTATTTAACATTTTGATAGGCAATAACTCCTGCTCCTATAGCGGGAGCGTATGGAGTTTTTGATATAATAATCACACTATTTTGTATATAATGATTTTTTGAAACCTGATTCAATATCGTAGAATTTTTGACCCTATTTTTTACAGATTTTCTTATCTCTATTAATAGCTCAGGTATTTCTTTTAGCATATGAACGAACCGTAGGCCCAAAATAATATTGTCAAATTTAAGGTCTGGTTTTTTTAAAAATAGTGCTTCGATGCGCTCTAGTATGAGATAAGAGATTGTTGATACAAACTCCGTTTTAATGCTATTTGCAACTTTTGTTTTCAAAAACTGTTCTGGAAAGATATTATTATTTACCAATTTTGAAAATGGGGTTTTGGTCAGCTTACTGTATTGGGTTATTAATCCTTTATAGCTGATTAATGATTCAATAGGGATTCCTATATCATTTTTTATTTGCCATGTTTTAGGCATCCATGTTTCAATTTCATCAAAAGACATAAGCTTTCCGTTTAGCAATATCGAATCTGAGATTCCAGTTCCTGAGCCCAAAAAAAGTCCACTCTCGATATCCCTGAATAAACCGTGCTCACTATATAGTTCTCCGACCCCACAACAGTCGCTATCGTTCTCCAATGTTTTAATTGGATGATGGGCATGTCCGTTTAGATCCAATCTGTGTTCAAGTACATCCAGAAAACGTGGAATTCGTGGTCCATTATTTGCAACAACGATTCCTCTTTTATCTTTTGATTTAACACCGGGAATACCAATACCGACCAAGGGAACTACATCTTTCAAGCCTTCGATTAAAGTTGTCAGCATATTTTCATAATTTTCCAAAATGGCTAGGCCCTGTTTTTCTTCCGAAATCTTAAGGAATGGGTTGTCCATCTCTTCCGATTGAATATCCAAATCAGCAGAGTAAAAATTTTTATCATAGAGAGGGTTTTCTGAGTGATATATTGTACATATTTCCCCAAAAATTGTGAAAGTGTCTTTATCAATCTTTTTGATAAACGCACCGGAAATATTTGTTGCTCCTCCATCAATTCCTATTATTGTTTGTTTCTCCCTCAAAACAGGTTGGACTTTAGATTTAGAATACGGTGATAAGATTCTTTAATTCGTTTGAGAGGGATTCTCCCATTCTCAATCATAGAAACAATCAACTCTACTGATTCAGGAATCAAATTTTCACGATAGGGTATCAAATTGTTCCCCAAGCAAATGATATCTACACCTGCGTTGATCATTAACTCTAAAATTTGTTCCCACGGGTAGTGATCTGATATGGCTCTCATCACAGGGTCATCGCAAATGACAACTCCACTAAAACCCATTTTTTTTCGAAGTAGACCATCAATGATTTTTTTTGATAGTGAAGCCGGATATATTTCATCCAATGATTTTACCAATACATGTCCGACCATCACCGCATCCAAATTTTTGTTTTGGATTAGTTCTTCATATGGAATTAATTCCGATTTATCCCATGTCGCAGTGATATCCGTTATCTCTTCATGTGCATCTTGGAAAGCGCTTCCCTGCCCTGGAAAATGTTTTCCTAAAGTAGCAATTTGTTTTTTTCGGTGCTCATCAATTAAAACTTTTGAATGTCTGGAGATCATAAAAGGGTCAGCTGAGAAAGCCCTTTCCTCTTTTCCAATGGCAGTTTCATGTTTTTTTTGGATATCCAGAACCGGAGCAAAGTTAAAATTGACTCCACAATTTTGAAGTGTATTTGAGATTGATTTAGCAAATAATTTAGTTTCATCTAAATGTTTTTTCTCTCCTATTTCTTGCCACGATGGACACTCTGGAAATCCATATTCAGGTGTGAGCCGATTAACGACTCCTCCTTCCTGATCCACAGCAATAAATAAGGGAACTTGGGTGATCGTTTGTAGATCTTTTGTCAGCTGTCTTAATTGTTTTGGGGATTCAATATTTCTTTTTCCAGGGGGTAGCTGGGTCATCTCCAAATCATAAAGGAGTACCCCACCAATTTGATATGATTTTATCCAATTAAAAACATCAGTTTTATTGTGTACATTTTTTCCTTTAAATCCTGCTAAGATCATTTGTCCAACCATCTGATGGAGAGACCCGGTTTTTTTTAAATTAGGAGGAATCATGGTGAATAAAATTAATGAATTAATACCATTTCAGATTTAATTTTCATTGTTAAGAAAATCAATTAATGATGATTACTAATTTAAGATCACCTATTTTAATCTTTTTATTAATAGCTTTTACCGGATGTCAAAAACGCTGGGATTGGATTGACGCACTACCAAAGCCCTGGATATTAACAGAAACGGAGGTCTCAGAGTTTCTTCCTGAATTTCAATCTCGCTTCCCTGATTTCAATGACAGATTAAAAGCGTTTTCACTTTGGCAGTTGGGAAAACCCTATGAGATTTTCAAACTGGGGGAAGAAAAAGAGCCAGATACCGATCCAATTATCCGTTTGGACGTTTCAGATTGCACTGTTCATGTGTTGACCAGTCTAGCCTTTGCTCAGAGTAGCTCATGGGAGGAGGCGCGACAGAAAATGATTAAACTTCACTATAAAAATTATGAACCTGATTTTACTACGCGATGGCATTTTACATCTGACCGGATTTTATCAAACCCTGCAACAGCTGATATTACGAAAACACTTTTACCGATTGAGCTTCTTAAAACTGAGAACGTAACCTTGAATCAAAAAGAAAACGGTGAAGAATTGCTCGATTTAAATTGGAAATTGGCCGTTGAGATCTCGTACATCTCAAACAATAATATTAATGAGAAATTCTTGAATAAATTACCGAATGTTTGTGGAGTCGCTTTTGTTAAGGAATCTTATTTCAAATCTGGTATTGTTATTGCTCATGAGGGTATGATGATTGATAATCAATTCTTAGTTCATGCATCAAAGGTAGAAGGGATAACCACAAAAATAGATTTTTTAGATTATTATTTTGAAAATCCGGATGGTTTATTTGATGGGGTGATGATATATAAATTTAAACCAATGGATTTGTAAATAAATCTAGAATAAAAAAAGTGATAAAACAATTTAGACTCTCCAAATCAAAGTATCTGTCTGCATTTCAATGTGAAAAAAAATTATGGTTGGAAATTCATGATAGGAAAAAAGCAACTCCTGTAGATGAAATACAGCAGGCTATTTTCAGCCAGGGACACTACGTGGGCGAGCTGGCTACGAAAGCTTACCCCGATGGGGTTTTGATTGATTCAGATTATCTGGATATACCAAAGGGATTGGAAATAACGCAAGATGAGCTGGCGAAACAGCCACCGGCAATTTTTGAAGGATTCTTTCAGTACAACGATGTATTGGTTCGTCCGGATATTATGAAAAATAACGGTGACGGTAGTTGGGATTTTATCGAAGTAAAATCATCCACTACCCTGAAGCCAGAAAATATCAGGGACGTAGCTATACAGGAATATGTTATTTCCAACTGTGGAGTAAAAATAAGAAAATCCTATCTCATGCACCTAAACCGTGAATGCGCATACCCGGATTTAGAGAGCCTTTTCACGTTGGTAGATTTGACAGAACTGGTCAAACCCTTTATTCAGGAAATGGATAATAGCCTAAAAAACCTGAGAATTATGCTGACGGAAAAACAGCCACCGGATATTTCTATAGGTGCCCGCTGTAGCAAGCCCTATAACTGCCATTTTCGGGAACACTGCTGGAAGGATGTCCCGGAATATTCTGTTTTTAACATTCCAGGAATGTATTTTAACAAGAAAGAAGAACTCTATGAAAACGGCATCATAAAGCTGGAAGATGTCCCTGCTGATACCAGCTTGAACAATAAGCAGAAAGTATTCATTGAGAGTTTTAATTCCAAGGCGCCGGTTACCAATGAGGCAGGCATTAAAATGGAATTAGAGAAACTCCAATATCCTCTTTACTTTCTCGATTTTGAAACTTTTGGTCCTGCAGTGCCCCGCTTTGATGGGTTGCACCCTTATGAGCAGTATCCGTTTCAGTACAGCTGTCATATACTGGATGCAAAACAGGAAATCACCCACAAGGAATATCTCCATACCGAGCTTACCGATCCCCGGCTGCCCCTGCTTAAGTCACTAATTAATACTTTAAAAACAAGGGGAACCATTGTGGCATATAATGCTGGTTTTGAAAAGGGGATTATATCAAAGTTTTCCCAACAGTTTCCTCAATTTTCAAAAGAACTGGAAGCCATCAATCAACGCTTCTGGGACCAGCTGAATATTTTTCGACGATATTATACAGACTACCAATTTAAGGGAACCAATGGCTTAAAATCAGTCCTACCGGTGTTAGTACCGGGTATGGGCTACTCTAGCCTTGATGTTCAAGAAGGAAACCAGGCACAACTGGTGTGGGACCAGATGATTAATGAGGCGGATGATAAAAAGAAAGATGTGCTGATTCAGAATTTGCTGGAATACTGCAGATTGGATACACTAGCTATGGTGGAAATTCACAAAAAATTATTAAAGATAAAATGAATGATAAAGAGCAAATAGAAAAAAGGGTTTTTGAGGGTATACGTAAAACTATCAATCGTTTTCAAGAAAAACCTTTTCATTTTTTTACTGAGGCTGATATTCATACATCGCTAGCAAATGATATCATGTTTGGAAAATCTGAAAATGGAACAACAAAAAAAAATGTTCTTACTACTACAGAGGATGAAGATATTAACATATCCTTGGTTCACCAAGAATATCCAACCCACTTCAGATATGTAAAAAAAAAGTTATTAGAGGGTTATAAAGGTGATGAGGATATAACTAGAATAGATTTTAAACTTGAAGATGGAAGGAAACATGGTGATAGAGGGAATTATGACTTATCAATATTAGATCCCTTGTTCATTAGTAAAATGTTTGAAGACAATTCTTTTGAAAAACAAAAAAATAAAAAATATAAATTATTGCCACTTAAACACATAATTAATAAAGATATATTTTTTACAGAGAAACATGCTCCAGAAGAGCTACTTTATGCAATTGAAGTCAAATTCCTCAATATTTTTAACGCATCAAATAGTATTATGTTGGAAGAGGTTATTAAAGATAATGAAAAGCTTAGACTGACCAATTTTCATTCAGTTGTAGAAACAAGATGTATCAACCTTGTTTTTTGCGCTGCAGAGGGGTATGATAGGCGAGTAAAAAATAAAAAGGAAAAGGAATCTGTTTCTTTTAGAATTAAAAAATATATTAGGGGAAATGAGGTAGAACTATATAACAATGAAAAAAGTAGAAAAAAATTCAAACCACCTTCAGAGATTCTCAACATTTTTATTGAATCATATTATAATTCTGAGTTTAAAAAACAACCACCAAAATTTTGCTCAAACTATAAAAAAAATATTAAACCATTAGAATGGGCGAAAGATTTGATTGAAGGTAAAGAATAATGTATTATGAATAAAAATATTATGACATTTGATGAATGGGCAATATTAGGTAAAGATGAAGGAATGGAGCGCGGACATCATAATTCAGTTGAACATATGTATAATATGATCTTAGATAAAAAATATGAGAATTATTCTATAATGGATGTAGGTTGCGGAAATGGATGGGTAGTAAGAAAATTCCAAAAACATCAATTATGTAAGGAAGCTCACGGTTTAGATGGTGCTCACAATATGATTAAGAAAGCTCGTGTAATTGATTCTCATGGAACTTATTTTAATGAAAACATAGAAATTTGGAATCCTATTCAAAAGTATGATATCATATTTTCTATGGAAACATTGTACTATTTCAAATCACCTCAAAAAATCATTAAAAAAATTTATCAGGATGCCTTAAAAAATGATGGAATATTTATTATGGGAATTGACCATTATGCTGAAAATATAGAATCCTTAGATTGGGGAGAAAAATTTAATTTAGAAATAACCACCTTATCTATCAATGAATGGCTCAATCTATTTAAAACAGTAGGCTTTAAAAACATTATCCATAAACAAGTAGAATCTAAAAATGAGTGGAAAGGAACATTAATTATAGAAGGAATAAAATAATAATTATTAATGCAATCTAAAAACTTTGATATAGAAATATTAAGTTTAAATCATGTTCAATTTCGCGTAGACTACTATTCTTCTAATAAAGAGCATTTAGAAATATGGCACCCAACAACTCCAAAGGAATTTTATACCTTTAAATACCAAGAAAATAAAATTAATGAACAATTAAAATCAGTTAACAATGGTGAATCGGCACAGTTTGTTATAGTTGATAAAGAAAAAACAAAAATGCTTGGACATTGTAACTATACAAAGATAAAAAACAATAAATGTTGGCTTGGATTTTCAATATCAAAGGCAT